>JAQTZZ010000006.1 GCA_028687545.1 Candidatus Wallbacteria bacterium | reverse complement strand
GGCTTGGAATTGATCAGAGCCTGAGGAGTGATGCCTGAAGGATCCTGGATCGTCATTCTTTCCTTGATCTCGCGCTCCATCTTCATCAGGGCGATCCTGAAATGATTCTGCAGCTGCTCTCCCACATCCTGACACGGCGGTTTCCAAGATGATCAATATCGTCCTCATTACCAATGCCGTTGGCAAATTCAAGCAGATAACGGATGGTTCCAACAATGTCATCCACTGTGATCAGACGACCTTTTTTCACAATTATCTTTCTGATATCCATGTTCTTGATCGCAGCCCAGATGGAAAAATTGATCTCTTCACCCACCTTGGCAATGACCCTGGATCCTTTCTTGATTTCATTGTGTACGATTCGTCCAAGCACACGCTTGCGATTCAAATCTTCATTGTCCATGTTGTACAGTTCAACTTCACCATACCAGCGGTTGAGTTCGGTGAGGTCCACAACCTTCGGTTCGCCGTCCTCGTTGCGCTTGACGATGAATTTGCGGTCTATGAGAGAACTGAACTGTTCAATCACTTCTGTATTGACAGGAGTACCGACAGCCAGCACAGTCTTTCCCATCTTCACTTCTTCAACCAGATACAGAAGATCCCGGATTTTCAATTCTTCGAAATCCTGCTCGTTGTAAATTACGAATTCCTCGCCGTCGTCGTTGACAACTTTGATCATGTCGACGCCGGTATCTTCGATCAGTTCGGAGGTTCGGGTGTTGATGTTTTCGCCCGGTTCCACCAGAATCTCATTGGTATCGGCCTTGATGATTGTCTGAGCTGCCTTACGGCGGACGATCCTGGAACGCATCCGCAGCTTATTGTTCAGCTTATACCTTCCCACATCGGAAAGATCATACCTTCTGGGATTGAACAAAAGCTGCTGCAGATGATTTTCGGCGTTTTCCACAGTGAACGGCTCGCCCGGCCGCTGCCTGGAATAAATTTCCTTCAGGGCTTCTTCGTATGTGGCCGCTTTATCGTTTACCAGTGTGTTTTTAATATAGGGATTGGCACTGAACCGTTCCAGGATAGTGTCATCCTTGAGAAATCCCAGGGAACGCAGAAACGCGGAGATGTAGACCTTGCGTTTGCGGTCCAGCCTGATATAGATTGAATCCTTGATCAGGTCCAGTTCGATTTCCACCCAGGCGCCCCTGCCAGGAATTATCCTTGCATCATAGATTTTTTTTATCCGGTCATAGCCGAAATACACACCCGGGGAGCGATGCAGCTGATTCACCACGACACGTTCAGCGCCGTTGAATACGTATGTCCCGCTGGTGGTCATCAGGGGAAGGTTACAGAGGAATACTTCCTGCTCTTTAACTTCTCCGGTATTTTTATTGATCAGTTTCACCTTCAGATTCAAGGGGATGCTGAATGTCTGGTCAAGCTTGCGGCAGTCCTCAGGAAGATATTTCACCCGGTAGGGCCGGCCATACAGGTTGAAAATCTGACATTTTCGTTCACGATAGTGGCATTTGAAAAATCTGCAGTTCTCTTCAGGGCTTTTCTTGAGTCCCGGACATTTTTTGCATCGGCCCAGTCCCAGGTTGTACTCCACGTAATCCAGCACCAGGTTTCCGGAAAAATCCTGGATCGGAAAAATCTCCAGGAAAACCTCGTGCATGCCCTGCCGCCTGCGTTCGTTCGTTTCACGTTCGGGCTGAAGAAACCAGTAATAAGAACTGAGCTGAACGTCGATCAGATTCGGGACGTCGAGCTTCTGGGGCAGCTTTTGAAAGCTGATTTTGTCGCGATTACCCACCCTGATGATTTTAGGCATCAATTCCCCCTTTAATTTATTTTATGAGAATCTTGAAAATTAAAATTCTGTAAATGCCTCTTAAGTAATGATATTTTGAATGAAACTGAACTGTCGGGAGAAGAAAAGAAAATAATGAAGAATTCTGTAATAATTTCCCCATACTTCTTAAGGTGTAAATAATGTATGTCAGGGTATATCTGAAGTCAATAAAAAAATAAATTACCACTCACCAATCCGGTGAGTCGGGATGAACTGAAAAAGTCGATCTCAGGCAGCTTCTACTGCCACAGCAATTCCCATGCCTCCGCCGATGCAGAGAGTAGCCAGGCCTTTCCGCAGATTTCTCTTTTTCATCTCGTAGAGCAGGGTCACCAGGATCCTGTCGCCTGAAGCTCCGATCGGATGCCCGAGGGCTATTGCCCCGCCGTTCACATTGACTCTGGATATGTCCCAGCCGAGGTCGCGGCCGACGGCAATCGACTGCACCGCAAAGGCTTCATTGGCTTCGATCAGCTCAAGGTCGGAAATTTTCCAGCCCGCTCTGTCCAGAGTGGCGCGTACCGCTCCCACGGGTCCAAGCCCCATCACCGAAGGATCGACTCCGCTGTAGGCATAGGCGACGATCCTGGCCATGGGCTTGAGATTGTTCTTTTTCAGATAATTCTCGGAACAGACTGCCACAGCCGCTGCTCCGTCATTGATTCCTGAAGCGTTGGCTGCGGTGACTGTGCCGTCTTTCTTGAAAGCAGGCTTCAATTTGGCAAGCCCCTCGACAGTGCAGCCGAATCTGGGGAATTCGTCTTGGCTGAACTGGATCGGGTCGCCCTTTTTCTGGGGTATGGCGACAGCTACTATTTCATCCTGGTATCTGCCGGCCTTGATGGCTGCCTCGGCCTTATTCTGGGAAGCGCAGGCGAATGCATCCTGCTCCTGTCTGGTTATTTTATATTTTTCAGCGATGTTTTCCGCAGTGATGCCCATGTGGTAATTGTTGAAAACATCGGTCAGTCCGTCCATGATCATCGAATCCTGGATGGTCTGATGCCCCATCTTGGCGCCGAAGCGGTTGGTGGTGAGGTAATAGGGGGAATTGCTCATGCTCTCAGTGCCGCCGGCAATGATCAGCTCAGCGTCCCCAGCCTTGACCGCCTGGGCAGCCATGGCCACTGATCTCAGCCCTGAACCGCAGAGCATGTTGATGGTCATGGCTGTCTTTTCCACCGGTATTCCTGCGCCTATCTGCACCTGCCTGGCCACGTTCTGCCCAAGTGAGGCCTGGAGAATGCAGCCCATCAGCACTTCGTCCACATCAGCCGGGTTGAGGTTTCCCCGCTTCAGGGCTTCCTTTGCGGCGATGGTGCCGAGCTGAACCGCGCTGAAGCCGGCAAGGGATCCGCCGAAATTCCCGATCGCAGTTCTGACTGCTGAGACTATATAAGCGTTGTTCACAAATCCTCCCTGGAATTTTTTTATTGAGATGATTATTTCAAACAATCCGCCGGTCTGTCAATTTATGGAAGGCACCAAAGGACCAAGGTGCTTAGTTATATCCTTATGCAATTTTTCTCGTCCACATTTGAGCTGAAATCGGAAGTTCGAATAAAGTCAGCTTTTCTCCCATTCCCGGTTTCTCCATTAAGCGGCACGGATAGGTTTCTTGGATTCCAGGTGATTGATAATATCCTTGAATCCAGGATCAGATTCCAAAATTTCGCGGGTTTTGCGGCACTTTTCGGCCCATGTCAACCCACTGTCTTCGCGATCAATTTCTTCCCGTCGTTTTCTCATCCATTCAACAGCGTCAAATGTCTTTTTCATCGCACAGAACCTCCCTGGGAGAACGGATTTCCATCAAACCATAGCCTTGCTGCAAATTCACGGCATTGAACATGCGTATCCTGCCGAGATTGACTATATGCTTGAAATTCCAGCTGACTAACACATCCACTTTCCCGATCGTTGCTAGAGCTATATGCAATGCATCTGCACGACTACCGGGACCGACAACTCCATGTTTGAGGTATTCATCAGCCAATGCATCGGCATCAGGACTGTCCGGCAGCACAAATTGGTATTGTGAAGGAATCTCGAGCAGCAGCACCCGGACTTTTTCAGGTGCACCCTGTAATTCCCTCAATGTATGCTCAGAGAGAACCTGGATCATTTCTCCCTTAATGAATTTATCCCATAATTTCCTGCTGAAGAGCGCGAATTCATCGTCAACGCACCCTCCAATCACTGAGGCATCAACATACACTTGAAGCAGTTTCATATCACACCTCTACAAGCATTATTATACCCTATTTCCCACCGCCGGTTTCAATCAATCCCTCTTTCCCGCTCAACCCCGGCTATTTCATACTTCGAATGTCAATGTTGAGATACGGTCTCGGCTACACTGCGGTCTCGGCTACACTGGTCTCAGCTACACTTTCATGTCCATTTTTAATAATCACTCTTTACTTTTTTGTATCAGCGCACCACCCCGAGATAAGCATATAGCAAAAATGATTACGGAAACAATCAAACCAGGAAAATACAAGAAATTTAAATCGCCTTGAAAGATGAAAAAACCGCGCGTACCAGCTAATAAAATCAACAACCCAATGAACTGAATCCCTTGCCCTTTACTCTTCAGTTGTAAATCGGACATAGTTGTTTCCTTCTGGAGAAAATAGCGCTCGTTTAGTCTTTGATAATTTTCTCAGCATCTTCATAAATTCACTTGATCTTATTGCCATAATAATCACTTATTACCCAACTTTCAATCGTGTTCAACATTGCTGAACTTCATGTTTCAGTGTTACCCAAAGATAGTCCAGGCGCTTTCAGTCCCAGCATAAACCCATCTTTTCACATGTCATAAATAGATAGATTCCAGCTTGCGCTGGAATGACGGGAGGTAATTCTCTGATTGTTGAAACCTTTCTTAGCCGCTCCTGGATGTGGCGGGGTTGAGAGGGTTGCTCCAGACCTTGGGTAAAGACGCGTAGACCTTCTTAGTCAGGTTATCCATTCTGTTTTCAAATATATGGTAAAAACATTTTGTGAGAGAAGTAGAATCCATTTACTCCCCGCCGGGGAGTTCAGAGGGGCGGAGTCGCTCTGATGGAAGGGTTCGCCAAGGGAAGGTGAAATCTTCCCTTGGCCTATGTTGCGTGGAGGCGAAGCCTCCAATAGGGCTCAATTCGATGCAAGAGCTTTCGCATTCAGATGGGGTCAGGTCGATTTTGGGGCTGGCTTTGGGTGAACGACCAGACCCCATCTAGCCGCGACATGTCCCCAACTTCCCACATCACCCCAGCCGGGGGCCTTTTTTCTGATCCTCGAAGTTGGTGACAAAGAAGCGGGAGAACTCTTCCAGGATACGTTGTGCAGCTTTATTTCCGCTTTCCTGGAGTTTTCTCAGTTCTGTTTCAGCCCGCTTTCTGGTTTCAACATTGGCGTCATAAAGCTGCTTTTCAAGTGCCGTGATATCTCCGGTGCTCCTCGCCACATCCTCGCTGACCTCTCCGCTCTTCGGCACATCCATCTGTCCTGCTTCTATGAATTTCCTCATGCTGTCTTCAAAAGTCAGCTGGCCCTCCTTGGCTCCGCCTTTCATCACTGTCGGCAGCATGAACAGCTTATCTTCCAGCAGAAGTTTCATGATGTTCTGGTTGACCTGAAGAATCTCGCGCAGAAACAGCGGCTTCTTTTCCTTGCTGTACATCAGCTTCTGGGAAATTACCAGTTTAAGCGAACCGGCCATCAGTGTCAGAATCTGCTTGCGCTGAAAATCAGCGAACTGGTGCAGAATATACTCCAGGCCTTGAATGCAGTTCACCATGTCCAGTGTCACTATCACAAGGTGCTGAGTCATGCCAAGTTTCAGAATCGGAAGCCAGAGATTGGGCTCTTCCATGTCATTGATGCAGATCACTTCCGGATTCTGATGCTGGATCACTTCCAGGGCCTCGGAGAAAGACTCCACATCCTTGCCGATTTCGCGCTGTATCACAAGTCCCTTGCCATTCTGGTAAATATATTCGATTGGTTTTTCCAGCGAAATTATCACGCATCTGCGATTCTGGTTGATGCGGTCGATGATGCTGCCGAACAATGTGCTCTTTCCGCTTCCCCCCGGGCCATTCAGGATGATCAGCCCTTCGCCCTTGTCGATCGTTGAGAGCACACTTTCAGGAACTCCCATTTCCTCAAGTGAGGGAACTTTCCTTTTGATCGGCCTGAAGATCATGGTAAAGCCCTTATCCATGGAAAAGAGATTCAGCCGGAATCTGCCGACTTCAGGAATGTCAACTGTCCTGTCCTGATCTTTTTTTTCAGCCAGGTAATCGCCGATCCTGTCGGCTCCCACGATTTTTTCCAGGATTTTCTTCTGGGTGTCTTCCTTTAGCGTCTCTCCGGTAAGGGGCTTGATTTCGCCACTGATTTTCACGAAAATCGGGGCTCCTGTACTGAAAATGATCTCGGTCGCGTTCTGGTCAAGACCCATCTTAAACAGACTGCTCAGTTCCATGAATCCCCCATGCTTTTGATATACATATCAGCATTACTATTCTTCAATGAACTTCCGGATGCTTTTTTCTATCCCTTCAGCATCCAGACCCAGTTCATGCAGCAGTTCTTCAACTGTCCCGTGCTGGACAAATTCGTCAGGTACGCCAAGCGTCAGCATATCGGCCTTCAATCCGTGCCTGGCCATCAATTCAAGCACTGCGCTTCCCAGTCCACCGATTATAGTGTTTTCTTCAACAGTAATCACTTTCTGATGTTTTCGAATTTCAGAGAGCAGCAAATCCTCGTCAATAGGCTTCAGAAAGATCGGATTCAGCAATGTGCCGTATTTGCCGCCTGCAGTAAGGCTTGCGACTGCCTGCTGGGCATTTTCCACCATCCTTCCCAGCGCGATTACCAGGAAATCACTTCCTGCGACAACGATTTCTCCACGGCCGACAGGCAGAATCTCACTCGACGTATCCAGTTCTCTGATTCCAGCGCTGCCCCGGGGATAGCGGATGGCAAAAGGCTTTTCGGTAGATCCGACGGCAGTATAGAGAAGATTTTTCAGCTGCGTGGCATTGCGGGGGACTGCAATCACAAGCCCAGGCACGGTTCTTAAAAAGCTCAGATCAAAAGTCCCGTGATGAGTCGGACCATCCTGTCCGACAAGACCGCCCCTGTCCAGAGCGAATATCACAGGGAGCTTCTGCAGGGCGACATCGTGGATGATCTGATCATAAGACCGCTGGATGAAACTGGTATAGATCGCCACTACAGGTCTGAATCCTTCTCTGGCTAGGCCTGCGGCAAAAGTCACGGCATGCTGTTCGCAGATGCCCACATCAAAATACCGGTCAGGGAACTTTTCCCTGAATTCGGAAAGGCCGGTACCGAGCGGCATGGCTGCGGTGATTGCCAGTACCTTCGGATTCTGCTCGGCAATCCGCACGATCGTCCGTCCAAAAACCGAAGTGTATGAAAGGTCTTCGCCTGACAGCAACTTTCCAGAAGCAATGTCGAACCTCCCGACTCCATGAAAGATCTCGGGATTGTTCTCAGCTACCTTGTATCCTTTGCCTTTGATGGTATTTACATGCAGAAGCACCGGGAAATGTGCCTTCCTGATCCAGCGGACAGCGGAAATCAACTGCCTGAGGTCATGGCCATCAATCGGCCCGTAATACTTGAATCCCAGCTCTTCAAAAAAGGCTCCAGGCACCACGACGTGTTTCAGCTGATTCTTGACGTCCTTCAAGCGCTGCACCATGCTCTTTCCGATAGGCGGCAGATAGTTGAACAGGTAATCCATATCATCTTTGAAGCGCCGGTATGCCGGATCATTCCTGATTTTCAGCAGATAGCTGGAAAGCGCGCCTACATTGGGAGCTATCGACATCTCGTTGTCATTCAATACTACCAGGAGATTTTTCTTCAGGTGACCTGCATGATTCATGGCTTCAAAAGCAAGGCCTGCTGTCAGCGAACCGTCACCGATTACAGCAATCACGTGATGGTCTTCGTGGTTAAGATCCCTGGCTACAGTGATTCCGAGTGCCGCTGAAATCGAAGTTGAGCTGTGCCCGGCTCCGAAAATGTCGTGAGCTGATTCCGCGGGCTTGAGAAAGCCGCTCAACCCGCCGTAAGTCCTTAGCGAACTGAATCTTTCCACCCTTCCGGTGAGCAGTTTGTGGGCATATGCCTGATGCCCGACATCCCAGATGATCCTGTCCCTTGGACTTTCAAAAACATAGTGCAGGGCGATGGCCAGTTCCACGCATCCCAGGCTGGGAGCAAGGTGACCGCCGTTGTTGGCCACTGTCTCGAGGATTTTCTGCCTGATTTCGAAAGCCAGCTGCTCCAGTTCCGGAAGCTTTAATTTACGGATGTCATCAGGTGATTTTATTTCCTGCAGAAGGTTCATTTTCCATCTCCGGTTGAAAGAAGGGCAACCGCATATGCTTTGATGCCTGAAAGCGACCCGGTGAACCCCAGTCCCTCTTCCTTTTTCGCCTTGACTGAAACACAATCAAGAGGGATTTTCAGGATCACCGAAAGATTGCTCCTCATCTGGTCAAAATATTGAGCCAGCTTAGGCTGCTCGGCAACAATCACAGAGTCGACATTGACAATTCCTAATCCCTGTTTCTCGAGCAATGTCACAGTACTGGAAAGCAGCACAATGCTGTCGATTCCTTTATAGGCCGGGTCTGTGTCCGGAAAATGTTCCCCGATGTTGCCCTGGCAGGCGGCCCCGAGCAGCGCGTCGATCAAAGCATGGATAAGCACATCGGCATCCGAATGACCGGAAAGGCCAAGCCTGAAAGGGATCTTCACCCCGCCCAGAATCAAGTCTCTTCCTTCAATCAGAGGATGCACATCATATCCGAATCCGATCCGCATCATTTTCTCCGTTCACAGATGAATCTGATCAGTTCCTGAAATATTCCCTTCCTGAACCGATCATCAGCCCTGATTTCCGAGAGGATTTCCAGGGCTTCGTCCCTTACGGCTCCAGCCATTTTTCTGCTCCGGCCAAGCCCGTACATCGAGACGAAATTGGCCTTATCATGGCAGCTGCCGGGTTTTTTTCCGGCGTCAGTCGCTGCATCAAGGATATCGTCGGTGACTTGAAACAGCAAACCGATTTTTTCGCCGAGTAGAGCAAGCAGGTCCAACTGACCGGGATCAGCGCCGGATATGATACCGGCAATTGAAAGCGGTGCGGTCAACAGGGCTCCGGTTTTTAACAGGTGCATTTCAAGCAGTGCTTTCCGGGAAATCCTGCGGTCTGCAGATCGAATGTCCAGGACCTGTCCACCCACCATGCCGCGGGTTGAGGCAGAAACGGCGATCTCTCTCAACACCGGCCGCAGATGTTTTACCGGAAACCCGGACAAAAGGACAAAAGCCTCTGTTAAAAGAGCGTCACCGGCCAGGATCGCCAGTGCTTCGCCAAAAACCTTATGGCAGGATGGCTTACCCCGCCTGAAATCGTCGTTGTCCATGGACGGCAGATCGTCATGAATCAGGGAATAGGTGTGGATCAGCTCAAGAGCACAGGCGGGCAGCCGGACTTTATCGGCTCCGGCTCCAAGCATTTCCGCGGTCAGGATCAGGAGCAGCGGCCTGATCCTTTTCCCTCCTGAAAACACGGAGTATCTCATGGCGCGATGGATTTCCACTGGTGCAGTTTTCTGGGACGGCAGCAGTTCGTCCAGCCATTTGTCGACCGTGTTCACGGTTTCCCGGAAATAAAGTTCCAGGTTATTTTTCTTCAATCACGATCTCGCCTTCCCGCTCCAGCACCTGATTCACTTTGAGCTCAACTTCTTTGAGCTTCTGTTGCAGACTTTTGTAAAGCTTGATCCCTTCCTGAAATGTCTCGATCATTTCCTCTATCTCGTACTCTTCCTTCTCCATCTTGTCCACAATCTCTTCAAGCCTTTTCAATCCTTCGCTGAATTTAAGCTTTCGTTCTTCACTCATGACAGGACCTCCGCTTCCTTTTTTCCATCGCTGAACTTGATCCCGATTTTATCGCCGGCTGCTATTCCGGCAGCCCTTTTGACAGGTTTTCCATCCTTCATAATCACAGCGTAACCTCTCTTCAAAACATTGTCCGGATTCAGCAGCGAAAGTTTGTCATGTTCAAACTCCAGTCGCTGATTCAATAACTTCAATCTGTTTTCAGGATATCTTTTGAGCAGCATGAGGCAATTTTCAAGCTGGCTGCGTTGTCTGAGAAAGGAGAGTTGAAATACCTTCGGCCAGCGGCAGGGAGAGAGAAGCAAAAGTCTGGATTCGATCCGGTGGAAAGCCTGCTGAACACCAGGAACAGCGGCAGTGAAACGCTCCAGAACTCTAAAATGGCGGTGCAGCCGTCCCTGGATATCCTGCTTCAGCCTGAGTTCCATGTTATCAAGCCATTGCTGCCTGTCGGTTATGGTTCTCACGATCTTCCGGCAGATCTTTTCCCGATCTCCTCGGATCGTCTTCTCAAGCTCATCCCTGTGTCTGACGGCCAGTTCGGCAGCCTGTGTCGGTGTAGCTGCACGGACATCCGCCACAAAATCCACCAGAGTGAAGTCCACTTCATGCCCTACAGCGCTCACGACCGGGCAGGCCGAGCTGAAAACAGACTCGACCACAGGCATTTCATTGAAACACCAGAGATCTTCCAGGGAACCTCCGCCTCTGGCGACTATGATCAGGTCCAGTTGATGAATTCTGTTCAGGAGACGAATCGCTCCAGCGATCTCGGCTGCAGCGCCATCCCCCTGGACCCTGGAATCTGCAATAAAAACCTGAAGCCCGAATGCCTTACCCCGGAAAACTTTAAGCATGTCCTGCAGGGCGGCTCCCCCTTTGGCAGTGACAATCCCGATCCGCGAGGGGAATTCAGGCAGCGCTCGTTTACGTTCAGCCGCGAAATAGCCTTTTCTCTCAAGCTCTTCCTTCAATTTCTGAAGCTTGAGCAGGATATTTCCTCTGCCGAAATCAAGCAGCTCTTTCACATAAACCTGGTATTCTCCCCTTTTTTCAAAAACCCCCAGTTCACCCCGCACAATTACCCTTGCGCCTTCGTTTAGAAAACTGTAGGTTTCCCGCTGCTGCCCCCTGAAAAAGACACAGCGGATCAGGGCGTTTTCATCTTTCAGACTGAAATAGATATGTCCTGAACCGTGGCGGGTCAGGCCTGTAACTTCGCCTGCGACAGACAGACGGGATAGGAAAGGATTGGAGCCAATCAGCCCCTTCAGATAAGCAGTGATTTCGGTGACTGATAGAAATCCGTGCTCAGCCTCTGCCGATGTATTCTCGCGTCCTGGTATCAATGCGGATCTTTTCTCCCTGGTTGATAAAGAGAGGGACTCCTATTTCATAACCAGTGACCAGCTTGGCTTTTTTCATCACATTGTTCACTGTGTCGCCCTTGACCGCTGGTTCGCATTCCACAACAACCATATAAATAAAATTGGGCAGTTCGATCCCGATCGGAGTGTTCTCGTTGTACATTTTGACATAGCATTCCATGTTTTCAAGCAGCAGATCCTTGGCATCCCCGATAAATTCCGGGGAAAGATGATACTGTTCGTAGGACTGCTGATCCATGAAGCAATATCCTTCGCTATCCTTGTATAAATACTGCATTGCCCGGTCTTCAACGTGTGCATCCTGGAACTTTTCCCCGGCCTTGAAGGTCATATCCCTCACCAGTCCGGTCTTGATGTTCTTCAGTCTGGTCCTGACGAAAGCACCGCCCTTGCCTGGCTTGACATGCTGAAATTCCACGATCACGTAAAGAACGCCTTCCATTTCTATACTCTTGCCGTTCTTGAAATCACTGGTGCTGATCATCTGTCCCCCGTCAGGATTAATTTTTGATAGAATATATCATAACATGTGAAAAATAGTCAAAATCCAAAGGAAATTTGACTATCCTGGAACAAACGACTAAAATGATTTAAATTCAGATGGAGGTCCGCGTTTAAATGCCTGAGATTTTTTTATATATGATCATGGCCCTGCTGGTCATGCTGCTCGTGGCAATCTCGATCAAAAACAAGCAGAACCTTGCCAGGATCGAGGAACAGCTCCTGAAGATCACCACGGAAAACACCAAGATCAAAAATGCACTTTCCAGCCTGGATGAAGTGGATGAGATCAACCAGATCTATACCTTCAAATATTTTCATCATCTCGTGGAACGTGAAATCGAGCGCGCCGAACGTTACAACACTAAATTTTCCCTGCTTTTCATTGAAGCCTTGGGATTGAAGGACATGGACAGCGCTTCCCAGGTCTCTATTTTCCGCAACATCATGGATATCATCAAATCCAATATCCGGCTTGTGGATATCTGCTTCCAGAACGAAATCACCTACACTTATGTTCTGGTACTGATGGAAACAGAACCGGGTCAGGCCAAAAAAATCGCCTCCAGAATTTACAGCTCGATTCTCAAACTTTCTCCCAATGTTCAGAATCTGGTGAACATGGGAGTGGTTTCTTATCCAGTAGATGGAACCTTGAGACGGAATCTGATCGAGAAAAGCAAGATCTGCCTTGAGGAGGCTTCCAAACTTAAGGATCAGCGGATCACAGTCTATTCTGAAATCAGCGGGATGGAATAGGCGAGTAAAGCACTTTCACAAGAACACATGTCATCTGCAAGAAGTTTATATGTTTTTAGGTTGGTAAGTTTGTATGTTGGGATTGGTATCAGATTTTTCTGTAACATGCCAACCTACTAACATACTAACCTACAAACCTCATGCAGTGGTGAATCGATATCATTTAATAATTTCTCAAATTACCAACACGTCAGCAGACGGCGCCAGTGCCTGCAGTTCAGATGCAGTAATTCCAGGAGTCACCACTTTCACCTTTCCCAGTGCATTCAGAATTCCTGAGATTGGACCTGTTGTGATTCCGGGCGGCAGATGCACGATCAGATCAGAGAAATGATCCCTGAGAGCTACCAGCAGTGTGTGAAAAATCGGTGTTTTAAGGATTTCAAAAGATTTTTCCACGCCTGAACCGAGCCTGACAGGAAAATAGAACAGGAGATTCTGACGGGCGAGCTTTTGGAAATCCAGCCTGCCTGGAGCAGCAAGATAATCTTCCAGCGTGAAACTGCCGTCTGACGAAAACTCATGAAAAAGACCTCCCTCGGGATAGAGGTCGATCAAAAGCATTTCCTTGTCCCGGCAATTGATCATGGATAGAAGGGCGGCAGGTTTCGAAACTCCGTGGTTGATAAGAAAAATAATTTCCCGCTGCCTGTCAGGCAACAGAATCCTTGTGCTGAAAATGTAAGGATCAGCCTTTTCGATCAGCCATAGCGCCAGACACCCCATTGCCAGCATCAACAGCAAGGAACCGACGGGAATCCGCCAGGTCACTCTGCAGTCCTCTTTGGCTCTGGAATTCAGAAGTCCAATTCTTTTTTCCAGTACTTTCTCGTACTTGGAGAGTTCCATCAGAGAAGCACTCAGATTCCCGCGCTCCATTGTTAGCGAATTGAGCCTGATCTGAGCTTGTTCAAACTTCGCCGAAAAGTATTCGTCGTGCTCCTGCGGGCTGCTTTCAATTCTGCCTGCCGCAGAAATTGACGCAGCTTCCTCTGTCAGCAGTCTGATCCTGAGGCTTTTCTTTAACACTTCCGGATGCCTTCGTCCGAAATAAACAAGCATCTCAGCTAATTTCAGCTTCTCGTCCTGAATTTCCTGCCTGCATTTTTTCAATTCTGAATCTGCTGATTGCTCCTGTCCTGCATAATCCTGATGGTCTATCAGGAATAAATCGCAGTCCCTGATTTCAGAATTAGAGCGCTCGATTTCCTGATCCATCCTTAAAAGATTCTGTTTGGCAGTCTCCTGCTCCGCTCTGGCCTTGCAAAGGTCAATTTCCAGGATCGGCCGCATTGCCAGGGCATCAGCAACCGCTTTCTTCAGCTCCAGATTTTCCAGCCTGTAGCAGGAGAAATCCTGCAGATACCAGAACAAAGGTGTCTCTGCTCTGCCAATGGTTGTCTTGAAAAGAAGCAGAGCTATGAAAGAAGCAGCCAGCAGAATGAAAATCAATTTTCTCTTGATCAGATATGTTTTCATGAATTCACCAGACAATCACCTGCGAAATTTCAGAGAGCGGAAAATCCGGATTCTGAATGGAAAAACTTTTTCTATCACCGCGGAAATCAACTAACTCCAGTTTTTCGATTTTACCGATCATTTCCTTTCTTAAAAATCGGGTGACTTCGCTCCAGTCGTAAAACAAATACCTTCCGGGTTCAAGCAGCTGTCCCAGAATTTCAATTTCAGCCGGCTTGATCAAACTTACTTCAACTTTCGGAGAGCGATAGATTTCCTCATTCTTGTAAATATCTGCAATCATCGCTTCGGCCTGACTCAGGGTCAAGCCATTCAAATCCAGCCTCCCGCTGATCAGAGGGAGTAGAACCCCTTGATCCTGGTTGATGGTCGTTTCCAGGGTGCGCTCTTCCAGTCCGGAATCAATCCTGATCAAAAGATGCAGACCTTCTGTGAGGGTCACGGCCGAGACATTCCCGATCCAGCAAAACAGCATAAATATCATTAAAAGTTTCATGCCAGTTCCAATAAAATCCGGTTCAGGGTTTTCCGTCCCAGCAGCTTGATTTTCAATGTCTTGGCGATATTTTTCGCCTCAAGGGTGAAACTGCCGCAGCTGACGTATATACCGATTTCAGCATTCTTCCTCCGCATTTCAGCGAGCATCTCATAGACCGCTTCCGGACCGGCACAGGTCATCCAATTCCTCAGGTAGACCAGGACCCTGTGTCGATCGTCTGAATCGGGATGAGCAATGTAATTGATTCCTCTGGGACGCATCTGCTCCTCGTCCACTTGCAGCTTCAAGTGATTCAAAATCCGGCTCCCTGTTTTTTTGAATGTCACGGCATTCTGCCTGGTCAGCTCTCTGACAGTACGGATTTTCCCCATGCTCTGCAGTTCATTTCCGCGCCTCCAGATTTCAAACTGCTGCTGCAGCATGGGAATGTCATATTTACAGGGATGCCCGATTACGGTTTCGAGATTCGGGATTGTCTCGAATTCCGGCACAGCCTGACTTTTCTCGTCTTTCAGAAGATATCCCAGGTAAAGGTGAGCCCTCGGATAATCGGAGCTGCAGTCAATGATCTTCTGGAATTCCCGCCTGGCTTCCTCCCGCCAGTTTTTTTTGCAATAACAAAGCCCGAGATAAAGATGCGCATCCCAGCCTGAGGGTTCGACTTCGACCGCTTTCTGAAACTCCCAGAAGGCTTCATCAAGCATCGATTGTCCTGCAAAAAACATTCCAAGATAAAGATGCGTCCGATACAATGCTCCATCCAGTTCCAGCACTTTTTTGAATTCCAGAAAAGCCTTGTCAAACTGTCTGTTTTTCTGGTAAAGCTCCCCCAGATTCTGGAAAATCGCCACTTGATTCCGGATGTTGTCCGGGTGGATTGACAGAAGCCTGTGATAAGTCTTTCCGGCTTCTTCCACATTGTTCAGGGCTTCGTAAATCCTTGCCAGATAAAGATTGGCTGAAACATGAAACTGGTCAATTTCGATCACTTTGCTGAATTCTGCAAGGCTTCCTTTGTAATCGCTGTGGTTGAACTTTTCCACCCCGTCCAGATAAAAACGTTCGATGCAGTAAATATATTTGAAATAAATAAACAGAATGGAAATTAAAAAAAGCGCCAACGCAAAAAATAAGTAAATCATACCTGACTGTTATCGGCGGAAAATGCCTATACTTGACTGCCAAAACTGGAATCCAGGATTAGATGGGGTCAATCCTTTCCCACTTGTCACAAAATCCGACAACTTAGTCATTGATGCAGAGCAAGTTCCTGACAAAAAAACAGACTTTGGTTGCTGTTTTCAAAAATTCTTCGGTCAATCTCTTCACAGCACCACTCCCTCTTCCATGATTCCGAGAAAGAAAACTCTTTCAGCCTGTACTCGATCTCCTGTGGCGTGCGCACGATGATGTCGAGAGGCCGCTCGATCTTCACTCGGATTCGAGGGCCATGCGGATGGCTGTGGCCTGTTTATATCCTTTCAGGTCAGTATCCATCAACACCAGAATGTCGTAATCTACTTCCCTGCCGGCTCTGCCCTCAGCGGCTGAACCGAAAAGGATGACTTTTTCAGGCTTGAACCTGGTACGGATCACTTCAACGCACTTACGGAGAAAGCTGTCCTTTTTCATCACTGCGGCTGCTGTCATTTTTCCTTCACTTCCGAATCACTGAACAGAATCTTCCCTTAAGTCCCTTACTCTTAAAATTATTTTAACCTCCCAGGAAGTAAACATCTTTCAAGCTGTGATCTTTCCAATCATGTGACCTCCAGACGTCCTTGCATGAATTCCCGTTCGGCTTGCTTTCAACCCTCAAGTTCTTGCAGCTTATCCTTCCAATAAGTCACAAAATCAAACTCCTTCTCTACTTTTCGCATAGTATTTTTCTAGGTAATCATGGGCAGCATTCAATTTCTTCGCCATTTCCTCGGCAACATACAACTCATTTTTATCCCTGCCGGCAAACTTATCAGGGTGATATTGCTGCATTTTTTGGCGGTAGGCACTTTTAATGTCATCAAATGAATTCGGCAACTCATAGAAACCTAAGATTTTTATATATTGATAAATTTCCTGCTTTTGAGGTGAGGCCGATTGAGAATCTTTTTTGTCATTTGCCCTCTGTTGTGAAGATTGTTCATCTTTCCTATTCTGATTTTCTTGAGTGCGATTTTGAAATTCAGGGATATCAAAAGGTTTTTTTATTCCATAATCTGAAGCTATCTTATTTGCGAAACGAAATAAAAATTCTCGTCTGAACTCTGGTTCTATATCATTGAGGCAATTAAGGGGAAACCATATCCTTTTTACTGAGCCATCAGGGTTTTTACCATCTGTAAGTGTTCCATCGAAAAGAAAAATTAATCGTAATACTTCAGAACGAGTAATCATAGTGTCGAGTCTGCCACGTACATATAAAAAGTAAGGCAGCCAGCCATCAATTAACCAGGATGCAATGAATAGATATGTGATAAAAATAATTATCACCGAGACAATGTTGATCCACTGAAATTTACTCTGCTCAATAATTTTTCCGAGTGGGGAAAAAATAATACCCAGAGTAGAGCCAATTCCCATGACTAAAAAAAGAACAAAAAGAGATCTGAAACTCCTTATCAGTTGGTCATCTTTACAACGAATTGGTAATAAAAAACTAAAAATTACAAGTATTATTTTATAAAGCGCGGGCCATCTTTCAATGAAATCCTTTTTTAATGTTGCTCTATAGTCTCGGCTATCCATCTGTTGCTTTCCCTGACTTCTTTGATCTGAAACTTTTGATAGAGGTGTCGGCCTGACATTGATGCTGCCCCTATCGAGTAAACTCCCTCACAATTTGGACTAGATTATCTGTATTAACCTTTAAAATTTTACTTTTTTTATTTGCAAGTAAAAGCTGCTCTCTTCCCCAAGGTTGAGAGAATATTTTGTTGCCATCAACATCCGTAATAATAAAGGCTTGTTGGGCTGATGCCGCTTTCAACAGAGCGAGGTCATCCGTTATTCCTTGAGGATAATACTCCTTCATCTTTTCGTATAGCTGATTGAATCGTTGGGTCGTGAAGTACTGCTTGCGATCCCACGAGGCAAGAACTATTGCGCCAAATTCAATTCTATAGTTAGCATTCAGTTCGAGTTCCTCGATAAAGTCTGCAGCTTCCACTTTAGAAAAATACCGGCCTAATCTTTTAGTAGCAGATTGCATGATACTGCGGAATTTAATTAAAGCATCTTCTGACAAAATCTCCACATCGGTGTGGGAAAGGAAGTCCTGAATTTTCGCACCTTCATCTGCATTAAATTTGATGAGCTCTGTTTGATTATTTTGGTTCGCTGTTGAATTGTCTGTAAGAACAAAGTAAGGCCAAGCAAAGGCTTTCACAGTAGCAACTATCTCTCCCAAGAAAAACCATTTTATAATACCACTTTCTCGAATGTAGACCCAGTTGTAGTAAGGTGCGAATACAAATAAAGAGAAGAAATATGCGCTTATTATAAAAGTAAATATTTTTTTCCCCATATCTATCCTCCAAACTTCTTTGTTCCACCCTGGTTTACGCTCCCAAGTGACTTAGCCGCAAAACACACACCGAAAACAATTAATAGAAAAATACACAGCATACACACTGGAGCATTCCACCAAAGAGGAGAGTTGCAGACTGGGTCCAGTCTGTCCCATTCTCCACCACCATTAATAAATTTGATAATAGTGTAAATATTGATAATCGCCATAGTGATCTTTAGCCCTCCAAGAGCTGCAAACACACGGGAACTATGTGATGGAGCTATTTTCAGTCCGCCGATTATAAAGAAAATCGGAGCATATGCTTGCCATGTCAAATAGTCAAAGCCAGGCTTGAATGTGAGTTGATGGTTTATGACTACCTCGATAATGGTAAAAATAAGCCGTGGGATAAACTCTGAAAATAGCCCCATAATAAAAGCCGCTGGGAGAACCATCACCCAGCGAAACCAAGACGGCAGCCTAGTCAATCTTGGCAAATTGAACAGCTTTAAGGAAGGTATAAGTATCGCACTGGAGACCGCAAAAATTGTTAGACTATAAACAAATACGACCCTAACCCAATCCCAGGTAAACGGCAGATAATTTTCCATTTAAAAGCCTTTCTGAAATTGATGGTCGCGTTCTAACCGCTAACGTCAATTTTCACCGATTGGATTACCAGCTTGAAAAGCTGCTAATACAGATCAGTGGAATGAGTTGTTAATGCTCATTCTTTACTATTTTTAAGCTTCTCTTTTAGTAATTTATTTATACCATCTATGTGCTCATAAAAAGGCAATAATTCCCCTTCTTTAACACTATATTTTTTTAAAGCCTCAATCGGATGAGATTTGGACAAAAATCTCTCCCAAGTTTCAACAAATTTAATTAGAGTAGGAAAATATTTTTTTGTTTCTTCTTCAGCTAACCAGTAATTATTTTCAAAAGTATCTTTCATTTTTCGATAGGAAGGAATTATTTTTTCAGTTAACTGATTATTGTCATATTCGATTAGAGTTGGAATCTTTTCACCTTCCTTGTCACAATATTCATTAGCTTTATCAGGATCTTCAATCTTTTCGGCAACATCGCAAACTTTTTGCCACCATTCTTGAGATGCTTTTCCCCCTTCGACGCGGAATTCACTAAGAATCCCAATTTCTTTCCTAATCCCTGCCAAGGGAGAATACAGTTCTCTTAGTTGTTTTTCATAAAAATCCAGTTTCTTTTGTGTACGATTTTGACGATTTGTAAGCCATGCGCCGATATATACACCCAGTAAACCAGTTATAGCTGCGAAGTTCTCGGAAATTATATGTTTAAGCCAGTCCATGGTTATTATTACCTACCCATTTTATTTACTTATTACTTCCAATTTTTTATGAAGGATAAAGTCTTTTCTTAAATTGGCTCATATCTACCTGGATTTCGCTAAATTAAGCAGGTCATAACTTAGCTACATAGTCAAGCACTTATCTTTTGAACGACTTATGCTATTTCATTTTCACAATGGACCTCCCTATATCGACTAAGATTATATAGCTATAAAAAATAATAATCGCCATTAAGACGCGGCCTGCTCCAACAAGCTTATGACTGACATGGAACCCACCTTCCTTGTCCCATGAAGTGATTCCTTCTTTGGTAAGCTTGTTATAGGCATGATTTATCGTAAACAATGTAATAAGTGGAAATCCAAAGCCTAACCCTCGAATCCATACCCTAAATGCCCTCATAAAAGCTTCTAAGAGGTTTAATTTAGTGCCGTCGATCTTTCTAAGGCGAATGTTGAAAAGAGCTTTACCTGGTGTTGTACCTATAGATGACAACATGCAAGGTTCGATGAAGATATAGAAAAATAACAAAATGAGTCCAAGAAGATTCTCATCGATACTTAGGAGCGTGGGGTAAAATCTTTGAAGAATGAGACCTGAAAGAAAAGAATATAATATCATATCGATTAATCTCGCACTGAAACGTACAAACGGCCTTACTTGTGGACCACTAGGTACATATACACAGAGAGTCGGTGTTTCTTGCGAGACAGTGGTTGGTAAAGGTGGTGGAACAAAAGATACCGGTATAAGGTTATCTATCGTATGCGCTTCCTGCCATTCCTTGAGACCTTCAGACCAAACGAGTGTATTCGCATTTAGAGAACCATTAACAAATAGTTTTTTAAATTCATCTTCAGCAATAGGTCCCTTTTGTTGGCCAGATTCGTGATAATACCAGTATTTCATGATTCACCTATCTGCGTATTTTGGAATTTACAATTAAAATTATTACATGCCATCGTTCATCACGTTCGCAAGACATAGGGCTTTTCTACTATGAAATAATTTTTTTCTGTATTATCCGGAAAAAATATTCGCCAAAAATTTTGCCTATAATCATCGTTCCATAATTTACAGTCGACTCTTTTTTTATCTAAAATTATCTGATGTTTTTCTTTAATCAAAAACAATAGTTCTCGCCCCAAAGCATAAGAAAATTTGACTATATCTTGAGATGACCCCACTGAACTGTAATAAAAATCTCCAGTAGGGTATTTTTCATAGAGTAGAACAGGTTGGGGAAATCTTGATTCAATGTATGCTTTCGCCAAGCAGTCTAATACATCCATTCCAGTAATATCTTTTGTAGAATCTTTACAAGTCCTAATTGGTCTATATTCCCGTTTCAAAAGAAGTGAAATACCACTTGTTGGGTTATCCGAACCAATTTCATTAATTGCCTCTTTTATTTTATGTTCAATTTTTTTTGCAATCTTGTCTATTCTTTTCTTTGCTTCTTCAAAGTTTTCATGTATATAACTTTCGCTTTCCTCAGCAATGGAAAATGCCTTGCATAAAAATTCAACACCCATAGAGCAAAAGAAGGGTTCGAGATTTATCCCAACATCGCTATGAACATCAGTAGTGTCCGCTAAAGCATAACCTATAAAATAAAACTCAAAACTACGAGTCATCCAAGTTTGCACAGCAATTTCTTTTGAAAGATAATTTGGAAGATACGGGGACGCCTTACTCAAATATCTTCTCCTTCTGCCGGTCCGGGATTAATCAACTCCGTCAAGGACTATGGGGCTTTATCTTTTTCATAACAGATTATCCAAGCAACCATAGGTCTTTGATTTCAAACCTTCCCCTCCAGCAGCCTGCTAGCCTTTACTTGTTCGTGCCGCCCTGGTCACCACCTGACTTTTCTTGCCGTGCATATCTGACATCTCGATCCTCTTGCATCACTTGCCCTCCAACAAATCTTCCCAAACTCTAGGTGCTCTTTTCATATGCATCACTGCGATAATCAACAGCTGATCTTCTTTTATCTGATACAAAATGGCATAAGGGAATTTATTCGTCAGGCATCGCCTTGTATGTCTGGAAAAAAGCGGCCAGGCATCTGGAAAAGAGACTATGCGGTCAATCGTGTTGCCAAGCTCAACGGCAAATTCATAACCCAATCCGGCACGCTGCTCGTTGAAATGAACAACCGCTTCGGCGAATTCTTGCTCTGCGCAGGAAAGAAAGTGTACCTTCACAGTCTGTTGATCCGTCCAAATACATTCTTCGCGGAATCTGAGCCGATCTTGCCTGTATCGTGAGCCTCAATACGTGATTCGGCTTCATCTGCCCACAACCGGTCAATTTCCGGATTCTGTTTTTTTTCGAAGCTTTGCAGAAGTTCTTCGATCAATTCCGCGCGTTGGACAGGTTTAAGGTTCAGTGCCTTGGTCAGGATGTTCCGCATTACAGCTGTCATTGCCAAGCCCTCTCATTTCTTCGGAAGTTGTTAACAATATACCATTTTTAGCATTTTCACGCTCAAAGAGAAAAATCTTGAAGACACACTGGGACACCTTGCTTTTCCTTTCATCCCATTTCCAAAACCCCGGCAAGATCTTCGAAACCTTGCCGGGGTTTTGCTGGTTACTACTGCGGCTTTTTCTTTACCCTCCTTAACCGCACCCAAACAATTTCAGGGGTTGAGAGGGTCGCTCCAAACCCTGGGTAAAGACGCGCTGACCAATTTAGTAGAATAATCAATTCTGTTATTGAACAGAGGGTAAGAACGGTCTGTGATAGAAGTATAACTCTGGAGCTCCCCGCTAGGGGGTTCTGGGGGACATCGTCCCCCGGATTGGAGGGTTCGCCAAGGGAGGATTAAGTCCTCCCTTGGCCTATACCTTCATCTTCTCTCGTCAATCACTCTTCTGATCTTACCGGTCCTGGCTATCCGTTCGATCGCTCCAGGATCCAGAATCCGGATCTCGATGTTCAACAGTCCCTGACTGATGGAAAAAAAGATGTTTTCAGCCTCGCTCTTGAGTATGCTCAGAAACTTTTCCTCGAGCTTCCGTAAATCCATCCTGCAATCCGGCCGGCGCTCGATCCTGATGATCAGCCGCTCTCTGTGGCCGTCTTTTCTTGCCACCAGCTGAAAGATCGGGGAAAAACCCGCAGTCTTGCCGACAGCACGTGAAATGTCGTCCAGAAGCAGATTCATGCCTCCGATTGTCAGAGTGTCATCGCAGCGGCCGAGCAGTTCAAAAACAAAATCCCGGTTCCCGCATGGGCAATCGAGCTGGACTTTCCTGCCCAGGTCGCCTGTCCGGAATCTGATCACAGGCATCAGCCGTCTGGAAAGGTTGGTGACAATGATTTCGCCGGTTTCACCGTCAGGCACGGGTTTGTGGTCGCGGATGAATTCAATCAGGTTGTACCTGGAAATGGCGTGATGCAGGGTACCGGAAAGGTGCCGGCACTGCACGCCGATCGGGCCTGAATCCACGATTGCGTATCCGGCAGACCGAACCTCAGTCACTCCCATCTGCCTGCGCAGAAAGGCAGCGGCTTCCAGACTCATGTGTTCGCCGCCGTAGAGTACTTTCCGCACACTCGATTTCAGCTTTTTTTTCCGGAAATGCTCGGCCACGCTGATAATGACGGAAGGCAGCCCGACAATGGCTGTTGCCGAAAAACGCGATACCAGTTCCGCTATCTCTTCAGTTCTGGTGTTCCCGCCGATCGGAAGATTGAGGCAGCCGATGTTCATCAGTGCCCTGTTGACAACCAGAAAAGAAGTCCAGAGATTGCCGGCAATGAAAGTGTTGGCGACAATGTCCCGCTGATTGATGCCGGCCTGCTTGTATATGTCTGCCAGAATCTCCGTAGACTCGAAAAAATCGTCATTGGAATAGAAAGAATATTTCGGGTTTCCAGATGTCCCGCCGGAACAGAAATAGAATCCTCCTGTCAACGGTCCTGTCAGAATTTCATCTGAAACAGGCGGCGAAATAGAACGGATTATATCCCGGTCCAGAAAAGGAATCCGGGTCAGATCTGCTTTGGGTTTTATGATTTTTCCATAATATGGAGAATTTTTCCTGGCAAAATCCAGGATATCCGCAAGCTTCTCCGAGGTTCCTTGTTCAAAACTGATGAAATCGATCAGTTCGTGTAGAAGGAAGCGTCCATCATGAGGAGCACCTGGCACTCCTTCACACATCCTGCCCGGCGGAACTATGCGCATGGCACCGGTGGCCAGTAACTTATCCGCCAGTTTCCTGCTCAGGCTGCTGATCTTGATGCCGATTGTCTGAAGAAACGGCCTCAAATCACTGGCTTCAGTAAGGACATCTTCCGGGGTTCTGATTTTCTTTAAAAAAACGTTGCGGTGGTTCGGGGAAATTCTTGCGCCCTCTTCGTAAAGCCTGATCAGGGCAAAGTCAGGAGAGCGGTTTTGGAAAAGCGGTGCGTCACCCCGTTCCAGGGCTTCGATTCTGGCTCTCTCGCGTTCCCTGCGGATTTCAACCCGCTCATCGAACGGTATTTTCCCGGGTGGGAAGCTGTTCAAGACCCCTGCCAGCGCCTGGTTCAGCTTGCGGGAAAATTTATTTTCATCTCCAATCAGGTAGATGATCTGCGGCGAAGAACAGGCCTGCTGCTCCCACATCACGATATCGCGGCCGAGCAGGTTGTAGTCCTCGTCGGTGAAACACGCTTCCTCAGCTACTGCCAGTGAAAAACGCGGCCCATTTAGTATCAGCCTGGTGGAGAGTCCGGCTTTATCGCGATAGACCGACATTGCCTCAGCCCCGCCCCAGAACAAAATACCGTCAGCCTCCCGGCAGATCCTGTCCAGTTCCGGACTGTCGTGGCTGGACTCGAAGAAGTCCAGGCAGGAGCTGACTATGCCCTGTTCGTCGACTGATTTCAAAGCAGCTGCAAAATAGCGGGGAAAAAAAGTATCTCGCGAAGAAAGCTTGATCAGCGAAGCGTTTTTTGTGATCAGAGCCATTACGATACTGTCAGCGATCCCAAGGAAAACATTGCCAGGCGCGATATGCAGAATCACTCCCAGCGGCCTGGCTTTTTGCAGTAGTCCGGTGGCTCCTGTTCTGACGAATTCATCCAGCAGGCGGAGATTGCCGAATTCACCATTGACACGGGCTAAAATCATCTCTCTGGACAGAATTTCAGAGAGAACCTGCAGCCCTGCTTCGCACATTTCAACGGAAAATCCTGTGATCCCGGGCAGTTTTTTCAGAAGCTCTTTCCGCACTGATTTTTTGGCGAAATGAGCGGAGAGTTTTTCCAGGACTCCGGCAATTTTCTCAAGTGACAGCCCTGCCAGAAGCTTCTGCCGCTGGCGGAGATTTTTAATCAGTTCAGGCATGACGTCTCCCTTCCTGCCTGGCCAGCAGTTCAGCGGCATTGATCGCACAGCCTTTATGCTTTTTCACCCCGCCGCGGCCCAGAATATTGAAAAAAGGTGTTTTTCTGCCGCAGGCACAGCCTTCACCCATGCTGATCCGGTCGGTAGAAAGCAGTGAGACAGCCGGGAAGGAGTGCATGTAAGGCGAAACGAGCTGGGCGATGCCTTCCCCGCCGTATGGCATGACGGAAAGGCTCAACGGTTCGCGTGCCAGAACCCTGGCATAGATCGGCACGTGGAAATTTCCCTCCCGGCAGTCAATGTAAGGAATCCCGTGTTCCACCATCCCATATGTGTCGACAATATGGTCAGGAGCAATGCCGAGCTTTTTCCCGATCATGCCTTTGAAGACCTGCTTGGGTACTTCCTCGCCGGTATGCAGCTTCCAGCCGCCTCCGGTAATCACGAAACTGTCGGCTGGAAACGAAAAATCACCATGATGGGAAGTAAGTACTTTCCAGAGGTAAGCGGGAAAACCCAGGATACGGAGGGGAAGGCCGGATTTCTGGTATTTTTTCAGAAGTTCCACGCATTCCTGCTCGTTGAACTCAAACTCTCCGGATTTATCGTTGAATTTCAGGCTGTAATATACTGAAGCCCGGGGAGTCAACCCGGTCAGCAGCTTGTCGGAAAAGGCAGTGCCGACATCTTTAGCCACCTTCGGGTCATAGGTGAAGCAGAGGTAGTTGCAGCGCTTGTCAGACACCAGTCCGTGGTCATCGAAAGTCTTGGCCACGATGCGTTTTATCCGGGAAAGGCTGATCCCGTCAAGGTAATGATAGCTCTTCCTCCCGCCTGTGCCTGACGAGGATAACCTGATCCTGATCTCGCGGGCTTTGACACTGCACATCCGCCTGGATTTGAAAAGATCCACGAAAAGATAAGGATAAGCGGGAAGATCTGCATCGCTTCTGGGGCACTTTTTTCCGAAGAAATCCGCATTTTTGCGGAAAAGATCGTTCCTGGAATAATGAAAATCAAAACATTCATTGAGCGCATCATAAAAAGCCTTTTGCGCAGGTTTTCCTGTTTCATAAGGAGCGTGTTTCTCGATCAGGATGTCCATTTTATCCATCATGACTCCTAAATAGTCTTTTCTAATGCCTGTAATTATTTTTTCCGCTTCTCGCAGTAAATTTTGGGCAGTATATTTTTATAGGGGGTGTTTTGCAGATAGGCGTCAATGAACTGCCTGTCTGTCTCGAAAAGTTTCACATTGGAGAAATTCAGCTCACGCGAAGAATAGGCGCAGACTATGAAATCCAGCCTCTCTCCATCGGCAAGGTCAAAAGCCGGATAATAGGCGCAAGGGAGGAACCCGGCGTCCAGCGAAGATTTCTGCTGCTTGATGTCATACCCTGATACCAGTAATTCGATGTAGTCCATTCTGAGAGTGGCACCGGTGCTGATCACACCTTTCAGGATCCTGGCCAGATCGTCCTTCTGCCTGGCCTGGATTCCGGTAACGCATGAATGCCCGTCCTTTTCTTCTACATACATGAATACTTTGATCGATTCGGCAGAATTCTCGAAACAGTAGTTAGGTTCATGCAGCGGGAAAAAGTCGAAAAACAGGCCCCCTTTTTTCTTCAAAGCAAGGAAAGTCTTTTTCACGATCTCACCCTGCAGTATTTTGTCGAACTTGAGCTCACGTTCCTTATGTTCGTCGCAGATTATGGCTTCTTCAAGCCCCATCTCCTGGCGCACAACATCGTAGATCGGGATCATCTCAGGCAGCAGAAATGGCGGTTTCTTGCGGTTCCTGACTGCTTCTTCGGAGATCCAGGCCTGCAGCCCGTGCGTTTCTTCCTCGTCCACCCTGTGCACGTTGGGGAAGATGCCCAGGCTCTTGAATCCCATGTCTGACAGCACTTTGCGCGGAGCGAGCGACACAGTGCGGAAAGTGGCGTAGACAGTATCCAGATAGATGTTCATCTCTTTTTCCAGATATTTTTTTGTGCAAGTGATCATTTTCACCATCAGGTCGTTTCCCCGGAAATCCGGGTGCACGACTGCAGCATAAAGCTTGCCGATTTTCTTCTCCAGCTCGATGGCAAAGATGTATGAGGCGCAGATCCTCTTGTTTTGCACTGCCAGTATCCAGAGATGGCTTTCGTCATACATGATTTTTTCCATCTTTTTGCGCTGGATGATTTCAGGCAGCGTGAAATTGCCCTCGTAAACCTCGTTATACAGTTCCTGGATCGCCTTGACATCGCGTTTTCTGGCTGTGGCGATCAGGAACTCCTGGTCCCCGATCCGGACTTTTCTCCTGAAACTGGGAATCATTGGTACACCACCTTTTTTTGGAAGCTGTAAAACTTTATGAATAATTGTAATGTTTTCCGAAATGGTTGACAACTATTTCAGGTGAAATGGCAGGGCAAACGCTGTCATCCCTTCCACAAAAGTGTAACCTGCCAGATGGTAGTACAATTTCCTGAGAAACATGCCTAAAGGTAATACACTGGAAAGAAAAATACTGCAGTGCCATTTCTTTTCATGCTTCCAATGAAGTTTTTTGTGAGCACGCAGGCGATCCCAGGCGAAAAAGTATCGATGAAACTGGACAGGCTCCGTGTGATCTGCGGGCTTTTAAAATCGGAGTACTTTACTTCGACAGGTATGATTTTTTCTCCCCTGCTGATCACGAAATCGACTTCAGCGCCAGCCTTGGTCCGCCAGAAATTAAGCCGTTCCATGCTGCCGAGCAGATTGTTCAATCTTGTAAAAACCGTATTTTCGACCAGTACTCCTGCGTCAGTCCTCTGATCAGGAGTCGAAAAATTTCCGAGCAGGCAGTTCCTGAACCCCTGGTCGATAAAATAATACTTCGGATTCTTGCAGAGTTCGCTCTGCCTGTTCCTGAAGAAAGGTTTTACTTCCCGTACAATGAAGGTTTGTTCGAGCAGCGAGAGGTGTTTCTTGAGATTGCGGCTGTCCAGTGAGGCAGCCTGGCCAAGGTTTTTGTAAACGACAATGTTCCCGGTCTGGGTGGCCAGGAGTTTCGCAAGCAGAAGCAGGTTCCTGTCTGTGGCCAGTTCCAGGAGTCCTTTAACGTCTTTCATGATATAGCCGTTGAAGATATCCTCCAAGATCTTGGCGCGGATATCGTCAGTATCAGCGAGCACCACTGCCGGATATCCCCCGAATACGGAATATTCTTCAAAACGAGTGATAAATTCGTCCCTGAAAAGATCACAGCCGTTCTCAAATTCAGGCCGCCTGTCTTTCAGGAGCAGCTCCAGAATCTTCCGGTTGTTTTCCAGGTAGATTTCGTGAAGCCTGTTGTCCCGGGTTTTAAGGAACTCGCTGAAGCCGAACTGGTAGAGCATGAAATACAGCATGCGGCCCGTCATGTGCCTGCCGGTTGCTGCTATTTCGAGCGACGAAGACCCGGTTACGATCACCTTGATCTGTTTCTGTGTATCGTAAACAAGCTTCAGTTTCTGTCCGCCATTCTCAGCGTATTGGAACTCGTCAATCATGAGGTAGAAGGTGCCTGTGCGTTCCCCGGGCACAAACGAGCGCACAAAGGATACCGGATCTGATTCAAACTGGACTAAGTGTTTACGGTTTTCGAAGGTGACAAAGCCGGTCATTTCAAACGGTATTCCGTGCTTTTCAACGAGATGGTTTCTAAGCATTTCCAGCAAAGTGGTTTTTCCGGCCTGGCGCGGACCAATGACAGCCAGAAATTCCGGCCGTTCGAGATAAGGGGCAATAGTTTCCATTAGTTCTCTTTGAATCACGTTAACCTCACTATTATTGCATTCGATGCATTAATAGTATCACTGTTTTTACATTGACTTCAACTATGGTAGAGAAATTCTAATAAAGTAACAAAGCGTTGTTGATCGGACGCTCGCGGCCGTCAGAGGGACGATTCATAAGCTGATTGTTGACGACTATCGTGGCTGAACCTCCCCCGTCCAGATTCAGGGCATTCTTGCAGCCGAGATTCAGCATGATTTCGGCCAGTTCTTCCAGAGTGACTCCGATGCTGTAGTCAGGCTGCCTCCCGTCTATCACCACCATCACGATCTTGTTGTCGATGGTGCCCAGCGCAGTCCTGGGGGCGCGTCCGACCAGAATGTCGTTCTGGAACTGCTCCCGGTCCTCGAAGGGACATAGCTTGCCGTCCCGCAGAAGCCTTGGCCCGCCGCCGATGGCATATTCGGCGAAAGACCATCTATAGTCAAGCCCGCTCATCACTTTGACGTGTTCCAGCAGGCTCACTGACTTGAGGGACTCTGCATAGTCGCCATATGCCCCAAGCACATATCCTCCCGGCGGGATCAGGCTGCCGCCCTCACCCAGGCCGAACACTGTGTCCCGCAGGATCACAAACTCCCTGCATCCCGGCTGTACAGGGGTAAAAGTGCCGAAATCGTGCGTGTAAAGGACCAGTTGGCTGCGGCTGGTGCATTGATTGATCCCATCCAGTGAGTATGAGCGGCCGCTCTCACGGAATTCCACCATCCCCTTGAAGACAGGATTGCCCCAGATTTCCCTGCGGTCGGCCGTGATTCCGAAGGCGGTCCGGCTCTTGAGAGGGACGCTTAGAAGTTCCCTGTTGCTCATCAGAATCCCGAGGGTCCCTGTTTCCTTGCCGAAATAAGTGCCGTTGACGGCTGCCAGTGGCTTGGCGCTCCTGCAGATCGCGGTGAGAGTATTCCTTTCGTTGGATTTGTCTCCTGCCAGAACGATCTTGATTTTTCGTTGAGGATTAGATAAATCCATCATCAGGATATGTATTACAAGGGGTCCGTCGAATTTCTGATTTTTCAGGCAGTAATAATTTAACCCCCTGGCAACTTGAAACCCGTTGCTCTCCGCATGAAGCGGAAACTGAAAAAAGCTAATCAGAAAAATCAGAAAAACTTTAGGCATAAGGTTTGATTTTCACGTAGCCTTCCTCATATACCAGGCAGGCGGATTTGATCTCCTCCTTGACCTGGAGTACACTTTTACCGATAGTGACGGTTACCCCGGGATATATGACTTTCTGGACTTTGATCTTCCCGCCTCTGGCGGACTCGAGCTGTTCATCCAGCTTGGTTTTGCTCTCGTCCTGTTCCTTCATGGTGACATCGAGCTGTTTTTTGATGGCCAGTGTCTTGTTAAGCTTGTTCTGATTCTCCTCGTTCAGTTCGCCGGAACGTTCCTTGAGTTTTTGAATCATGCCGACAGCCTGATTGACTTTGGTAAGATTGGCCACAGTCTCCTTGCAGGCTTTATCCAGATCCGCCATGCGCTGCAGCAGCTCCCTGCTGGTACCGAGTATGATCGAGGTTTTGGTGGCCATGGTCGAACCGATCGCAGTTGCCTCCACTTCGTCCTCAGCCTGGATTTCGCCTCCTACGATCAGCCCTTTTGAACTGGTGACTATTACACGCTTGGCTTTTACCCTGCTGTGCATAATCGCACGCTCCACAATCACCTCTTCCTTGGCCTCGATACTGCAGTTCTCTATGAACTTTGCGAACAGGCTGCCTCCGCACTTGATTTCGCCCTTGTCTTTGCCGAGTATTCCCCCCATGACGACGATATCTCCGGTAGCTTCGACATAGCTTGCACCGATAGTCTTGCCGACATCAATGTCACCCTTGGAACTCACCGTAAAACCGTCGAGGATGTTTTCCTTGACAACCACATTCCCTGCAAAATCAAGATCTCCGCTGGCATAGTCCACATCCCCGGCCACAGTTAATACCGGCATCACGTTGAGCACGTTTTTTTTAAAGCAGACCTGCCCGTCGATCATAGCGATCAGCGTCAATCCGTCAGCGCCAAGCACAACATTTTTACCTGGAATCAGCATGATATCCCTGCCTGGTATCGCGTTTACCAGTTCACCGAGCAGGTTCTGGCCGGGTTCACCGGGAGTTGCTGCGATCTTCTCTCCGATTTTCTCGCCTTTGACGATATTATCGATCAGGTTGAGTTTCTTGAAATCGACTCCGCCGTCATCACGCAGAGAGGGTGCAAGCTTATCCTTTTTGGGCTTGAATTTATACTCGATCCTGGCATCAGACCCGTTCTTCGGGGGTGTGCCTTCAGCAATCACAATCGCCTTGTTGTATATATTGCCTGAAATGGCCTCTTTAATTTCATTCTCCTTGAGCTTGACTTTGACGCCGTTCTCCCGGATCAAATCCATGACCTGTTCGAATGACACCGGATTGCCGCCCTTCGGGGATACAAGGATCAACTCCATAGTCATCAGGTCTTTGCTTAGAATCAGCTGCGCTTCTCCGTCTTTGTATACAGCCGGGTCGAATTCCGCGATTCTGACAGGTTTCTCGTCTGAACGGTTAACAGCTTCAGAAATCGCGTCAAAATCCACATTCACGATTCCATACTCTTCCACAAATTTCGCAGCCTGATCCAGGGTGATCCTGGAGCCCTTTCCCCGGGGAGGGGTGATTATCAGAAAAATACCGTCATTTTCGCGTCTGATGTCGCAATAACCGTTGATTTCCACAGCCAGTTTCTGTACATCATCCAGTACTTTGTCGATTTTTTCTTCGTCACTCAATAGAGTTTTTTTAAGCAGGACACGCAGCTTGAAATTCTGGCTGACCAGGCCGAAGAGACCTTTCTTGCCTTCAGCCAGAACTTCGAAATCAAGATCTTCTTTCTGACATTTAAGCTCAACACAAGCTTTTTTCAGGCATTCTTCGATTGAAGGGGCTTCCATAATCAATTGATTTGTCATCCCCATCTCCTTGTTGCTAATCAGATTTCCGCATTTTCCCCAGCTTGCCGCGCAACCTTAGAATAGCCTTTGTATGAAGTTGTGAAACCCTGGAATCCGTAACTCCGAGGATCTGGGCGATTTCTTTCAAGGTCAATTCTTCGTAATAATACAGCGTGACAACAAGCTTCTCACGCTCTGAAAGTTCTTCCAGAGCATTGGCAAGCATATCCTTGAGTTCCTGGCTTTCCAGGAGTTCCTGTGGAGAGTTGCGCCCGTTGTCGCTGATGAAATCGAGTCTGGACGAGCTGGATTCCTCGTCCTCGTATATTTCATTCAGTGAAAGCAAAAGGGATTTCTTTGTTTCATTATACAATTTATATAATTCTTCAAGAGGGATGTTCATTTCCCGGGCAATCTCTTCATCATTCGGAGTACGCCCGAGTTTCTGTGAAAGGTCATCTGTGATTTTTTCCAGTACGCGCATCTTCTGGCGAAGGGATCTGGGAGCCCAGTCCAGATTGCGCAATTCATCCAGGATGGCACCATTGATCCTCAGCTGGGCGTACGTTTCGAACTTGACGTTCTTATCCAGGGAAAACTTTTCAACTGCATCGATCAAGCCGAGCATGCCGTAACTCATCAGATCCCCTTCTTCAATGTTCTTGGGAAGGTTCATCGCCATTCTGCCTGCGATCAGCTTGACGAAAGGGGTATATTTGACTATCAACCGCTCCCTGGCCTTTGGGTTTTGGTTTTCCTTATAGTCATTCCAAAGTTTCAGTTCTTCTTCAGACACGATTCCCCCTCGTTTACCGGAAACAAGCGATGATAATGAAGGTTCAGCTGCTGTTCTTACCGTTGAAAACCCCTTATCGACTGATTTTACACTCATTTTCTTTGTTCACACTTTTTTCATCCGGATCGAGTTCAGGAAAGATGAAATCTGTTCTTTCCTTATCCTCGCCTTGTTCCATCTTCAGTTCCGGAAATAAAAGGCAGAGGATTTCTCCCAGCCCGCCGCCAAAAACAAAACCTCCGGCCAATCCGATCAAGGCTTTTTCGATTCCTACAACATACCCGTTCTTTAAACCAGCGAAAACCAACACGACCGCCGACAGTATAACACCAATGAAACTCGCTAATTTCCAGCTAAACCGGGAAAGCATAGTTTTTTCTGTTTCCCAGACTGTCGGTCAGCTCGATCCGGTTTTCTGAAGGCGAAACCAACACTCTGCTGCTGGCGTTCCCTCCGATTTCTTCAAAACTCAGTTCAATTTTGAAGCAATTTTTTATTTTATCAAAATACTGCCAATTGTTAAAGCCGGAACTGTATTTTTCATCCGGATGGATCAAAATATTTGCCCCGCCGAAGACCGAGACCCTGATAGTTTCACCTTCCCGGCACGATCTCCTCATCTGGTCGAGAGCGAACCAAATTCCTGGATTCAACCCATAAAAAAGATTCCTGTCGTACCACTGGACCTCATCCACTGCAAAAAGACCCAGTCCGAACAGGCGTGAAACCGGTGCCTGGAATACGACAGCCAGGCTGCTGGAAAACCAGGTTGAGGACAGCTCGGCCGAGCCTGAAATGCGGAACTCGCCTGGAGCCACAATTCCATTCAACATGGAAGGAATTTCGAACTGCGATTCACGACCATTTTTTTGGTCAGGATTTTCAATTTCAGCTGTCAAACCCCATAATTCCGGAATCAGCGCCATGAAAGTCAATCCCTGCAGAGAAAAATGGGAAAAAAAGAATTTCCGCCGTTCCCTGAGGGTTTCCGAAAGAAGCTGATCCGCTACCCCCTGATAACTGTTTTTGAATTGAAATTTATGATATGCTCCCCGGATTTCAGTGCCCATGTTTTCCGAAAAGCTTGCCAGCCAGGCTTTACCCATAATTTCTACTAATTCAAGACCTTCCTCCCTGGGAAGATTCTTCCCTTCGTCGGAAAGCACAAACCAGAGATTCCGGCTTTTCAAGTGCATGGCATAGAGCTTGCGCTCGCCCTCAGGAAAAAAAGGCAGGCTGCCGCCTTCAAAAGGATGAATCGTTAAATTCCTGACCTTGGGAATCCCTCCCAGAGTGTCGGCGACATATTCGGATGCCCATTCCAGTGATTCACGCCACTTCCAGGCTTGCTCCCAGATCCAGGATTCAGATTGGTCTGAATATATTTCTCGGTTCATGCGACCATTGTAACACATTTACCTCGTCTGTTTAAAGTCCCGCTTCATGTTATACTTGAGAGCATGGATTCCAACCAGAGACTATGCCGGAAGCTTTCCGGCGGCGGATTTTCCCACTCCGTGATTAAAGCGCTCGAATTGACCGACCGGGCCATGTTCGTGCCTCCGGAACAGAAACACTTCGCTTACGAAGATCGGGCTCTGCCGATCGGCCACGGGCAGACGATCTCACAGCCATCTGTTGTAATTCTGATGACTGACCGCCTTGAATTGACAGGTTCTGAAGAGGTACTGGAAATCGGCACAGGTTCTGGTTATCAGGCTGCGATTCTGGCTAAGCTCTGCCGAAATCTGGTGACAGTGGAAATCATTCCTCCCCTCCAGCAGCAGGCTCAAGCCCTTTTTACCAAACTGGGACTTTCGAATGTGGTCTGTCTGTCCGGGGACGCTTTTCTGCTTGCTGATTCAACCCAATACGACAGAATCATAGTGACCTGCGCCCTGCCTGTGATTCCGGCTGAATTGACCGGACTCTTACGGCCGGGTGGAATTATGGTCGCTCCGGTGGATGCAGGAATCTGGCATCAGGAACTCTTGAAAATAACCAGAAACAGGGATAAATTATTGATTGAAAAAATTGAGGATGTGGTTTTTGTTCCAATGACAGGAAAAATCAGAGAAAAGGCTTCCGCATGACAATCACTCTGCTTCTACTGTTCTGGCTTTGCCATCAGGCTTTGGCAACTGAACTCGATACCGACGAACTGGAGATCGAATCAGTCAGCAGGATTTTTTTCATTGAGGGACTCGTTTCAGTCAAGGAAAAGGATGGAACTGCCTGGGACACGGCTGAAGTGGGACAGACTCTGGCACCGGGCGATTCGCTGAAAACAGGTGAGGACAGCCGCGCCACCGTAAAACTGGCCAATTCTTCGGTCTGCAGAATCAAGGAACTGACTGAATTCCTGATTCCCCCTGATCGAAATACAGAGGAAAAATGTTCAGTGATCGAAATAATCACAGGAATACTCTGGGCAAAAGCTAAAAAAACCGAAGATTCACTCACGATAAATACGCCTAATTCCGTCTGCGGAGTCCGCGGTACCGAATTCACTGTTGACGCCATGGATGAGGATGCCACTGAAATCAACGTGCTGGACGGGGAAGTCGAAGTGAAAAGCAAGGACCCGAAATTCTCAGCGACTCCACTCAGGCTTCAACCGTCGCAGGGAACAATGATCCAGAAAAACCGGGCACCCCTCATGCCGTGGAAAGTCAGAATGAAAATCCAGAATCGGAAATTCAAGGATTTTGAAAAAATCAGATCCGGTAATCTTTTGAAGGCTACCCGGAATCTTCTCGTAGAAATCGACAGCCTGGAGCAGGCCTTGGAGAATCAATGAGATTCATGTTTAAATTCCTGCCTGCAGCAATTCTCCTTGTCCTGTCGGTTTCCACCATGATTCAAGCTGTCGAACTGACTCCGCAGAAAATCCAGGCACTGGAAAACCTGGTCAGTAAAGATCTGGATAAGGATCGTGTGGATGCAGATCTCTATCCGGATCTGCAGGTAAATCAGCAATTTCAAGGATTACGCGAAAAATTCAGGAAAAACGCCCAGGCGTTACTGGATGCTCTTAAATCCGGAAACGAGTCCGCGATCAAAGAGAATGCGAAGACCTATACTCAGGATAAAAACCGGCTGTTTGACCTGTATCGGGCCGCTGAACGCAACGCTAAAAAACCTTCAGCACAGAACAATGGTAAATCTTCTGTGGGAAACAGGAAAAATCTCCAGAATGCTATCAAAGCGCAGGCTATGAATCGCGGCAACTCTGGAAAGAGCAACCCGCTGGCAGACAAGCTGAAAAACGCCGTCATTCCCGGAAAAGGACTGCGCTCCAAATTACCCCCTGATAAACTGCTGGTAATGAAACTCAGGCTGCAGCTTAAGTTTCTCGCCCGCTCGGCTCCGCAGAATGCTGCGGCAGATTATGGCCAGGCTCTCAAGCTGCTGCAGTCCGACGATCCGATGATCATCAAGAAAAATCTGGGCGAAGTCAGAAACCTGATGAAAAGTGCTCTGGTCAAACTGCAGGGGTTGGAGGAACAGAGCGAGGAAATGGGTAAAAGCGGGGATCTCAGCAATATGGAACAGGAGCTTACGTTCCTGAAAAAAACCGTCAATCTGGAAGGCAACCCTGTGGTTCAGAAATTCATGCAGCAGATCCAGGAAACCAGATCCGGCAAAGGTGGAAAGCTCGATCAGCAGAAAATCAGGAAAGTCCGTGAGTTTCTTGTGCAGCTTCGAAAGAAAGCAGCCGATCTCTCTGCCGGAGAAGGGAAAAAACCTGCCCCAGACAAAACCGCGGTGATCGCAGAGTTTGCAGATGTCAAGAGGCTCCTGTCCCAAAAGGAACTTTCTGATGCGGATGAGGAAGTGATAGATCAGCAGTTCGAAAGCGCCAGGAAGATGATCAGGTCCGGAAATATAGTTGAAGCGAACTCCATCCTAACAATTCTCCGTAAATCAGCCGAAAAATAAGATAGAGGTAAATTGCCGGTGAAATTTCTGGCTCAATTTGTGTTTTTGCTGTTATTTTTGCTTTGGAGCGGGTCAGGATTCTGTCTGGACTTGGAGATCGGGCTGTCCAGCAGATTCGACCACGCCAATGGCAGTTCCGAGTTCAAGATTGATGACCTGGCCAAGGATCTGTCCCTGACCGGCTGGGAAGGCCTCAGCCGGAACATCGACCTGACTTATGGACTGCAGGGTTTTCTCAGCCAGGACTATGACGAAGCCGGCATCGACCTGGAAACAGGATTTTCCTCCCGGCCGTTCAGAATCGGAAGCAGCATCCGGTTTTCCAGCCACAAATTCCCGGTTCTTCCGGACTATCTTAACCGGAGTTTCGGCTTCAATCTGTCCCGGGAGATCAAGGACGGCACAATCTCTCTGGATTATGCTCTGGATCTCAACGACTATCTGAAATTCAATCTGCTCAGCCAGGACTATTCCCTGCAAAGCTGTGAGTTTGTTGTTACGCATTGCCACGGAGAACGGATCAGCAACAATCTGCTTCTCTCAAGCAGAGTCGAGCGGAACAAAGTGTCGAGCAGCCTGGATTTCAGCGACCTGGGCCTGGAATACAATTACAGGAACGAGCTGCTCCGCTACCTGAATTTCGAATGGAAGACCGGTCTTTTGCAACGTGAAGCCCATCCAGGCTGCGGTTCAGGGTATCATGAAATCCTGTCAGGATTCGATTTCGAATATCTCAGGGAAACTTACTCACTGGCTGTCAGCGAACAGATGACCGGCTGTCGCAAATTAGTCTCCCAGGCTTATGACAGCAGTTACATCCTGGAAAGCACGCAGTGGATGGTAGCGCATGATTTTTCCAGCCGGCTGAACCTGTCACTCAATCTTAATTTCGACAATGAAATACACAAGGATTTCGACTTTGAAACATGCTATAACAGTGAATGGAAATTAAACTTGGGTCTTCTGATCAATGAATTTACAGGGTCTGTCTTTTCAGGCTGCCGACTTAGAGATTTCTTAGCCATGGACGATCTGGGAGCCAATCCAGACGGGCGAATCACTGAAAACGGATTCAGAGTAGCTTATAAACTCACAACCGGCCCGGAAATTTCCCTGGACTGCCTGCACGAACTGGAACGTACAAACGACGGCACCCGCCGCAGTGAAAACAGCGGAAACCTGACGCTGAACGTGAAATTCTGAACCTTTATCTTACGGACAGATTACAGGCCCTCTTCGACTTCGCTGGTCCCGGCTTCAGAAAGCTTCAGGGTTTCACCGTCCAGCTTCACTTCTCCGGATTCGAAATCCACCAACCAGAACAGGATTTTCTGCTCTGACACCAGCGAAAGTCCCAGAGCCGGACCATCATCACCCCGCAGCGCTTTTGCTGCAGCCAGCACTTTGTCGGTGTCGTCCACTGTGGAGGGCAGTTTTCTGATCCTGCGTAAAGGTGCGGATTTTTCCTGAAGCCGGATTTTTTTTATCACACGGCCGGAGACTCCGTCCACCAGGACCTGCCTGAGAGTTCCATTGATCCCGTAATTAAATTTCCAGACCGGTTTTTTGCCCTGCATTTCCAGTGTGATCTTTTCCGGATCTACCTCTGCCTTGATTGCGCCATGTGCAGCTGCAAAGGCGTAACTCAGCGGGATTTTCGGCAGGATCAAGGCCTTCTGCCTGTCTTCTGCGTTCGCATGGATTGAAAAAACCATGATCATCAAAACAACATTTGTGAATTTAATCATCTGGCAGCACCTCAATTGGCTCATCCTTTCAACTGAGAGATCATTCTTCTGCAGTAATTCGCCTTATCCTCGTCTTTCAGCTTCAGATAAATCCCGCAAAGGGCCTCCCACAGCTCCAGGTCTTCCGGGAATACTTCCAGGGCCTTGTCGCAGAAGGAAACCGCATCATCGGTCTTCCCGGCGCTGATCATGGCTTCGAGGATTCCAAGATAAAAGCGCGGTTGATCGCCGAATGTCTTGATGTTTTCCTGATAAAGATCAATCATTTTCTGCCAGTTGGCTTCCTTCTTAAAAATACTGGCCTTGAACATCCAGACTTCTGCATCTTTGGAATTGATCTTCAGATTTTCGTCGATGCTCTGATGGGCTTCCCTGGTATAGTTAAGCGCCAGCAGGGCTTTGGCTTTAAGCAGATACAAATCAGGATTCTCCGCATATTCTCCCTTGAGAGCATTCTTGCATAGTTCAAGGGCTTTCTGAGGGTCATCAGACAGGGAAATTTCAATCTGATGCAATGTTGCAGGCAGGTACTTCTTATTAAATTCCATTGATTTTCCGAAACTGGCAAAAGCATCAGGTTTCTTGTTGAGCATTTCCAGAAGCTCACCCTGCAGGAAGTAAAATCGATAGTCTTCCTTGACTTTGAGGGCTTTCTCCAGGCAGGTCAGTCCTTTGGCCGGCTGCCGCACTTCCTTCAGGATTCTAGCGGTATAATACCAGTATTCCGGTTCATATGGTTCCTGTTCCAGCGCCTTGTTGAGCATCTGGATGGACTCGATATAAGCCTTGTTCTCGAAACTGATCCTGGCAGCCTCAAACAGGGCTGGAACAAACCCGGGGTCCTGTTTGAGCGCTGCTGCAAGATCTGCTTCAGCTTCGGTCTTCTTCCCGCGTTCCAGTTCAAGCAGGGCGCGGATATAATGATACAAAGGCTTCTCGCAAATATTCTGAGGTAAAATTTTCTCAGTCTCTTCCTTTTTCCCCAGACGATAAAACACAAGTGCCTTGAACAGATAATATTCTTCAGAGTTAGGAACTATATTCAGGGCGGCTTCAATGGAGTTCAGGGCTTCGTTGTATGAACCCCGCTCATATGTAAGCCACGCTTTCTGATACCAGTAACTGTCCTGCTGATAATTATTCTTGCAGGCCATCGCGATATGATGCAGTGCCTTATCGTAATCGCGGTAGTGATGGAAAATACACCCCAGGTAATAATGGGCGATATCGTTGCCCGGGTTCAGATCCAGGGTTTTCAGAAAATAATCACGGGCTTCATCGTATTTTTTTTCAGCATTGAGAAGCTCTCCAATCTTGACCGAAAGTGTTTCATTGGAAATTCCCGCTGTTTCAGCCATCCTGAGCGTTGAAAGAGCTTCCGCTCCGCGCCCGTTCTTTTTCAGCGCTTCCGCCAGATCGAAATAATTCCCTGGATCTGTCGGATTCTTGCTGATCAATTCCCTGAAGACGCTGATGGCTTCGTCGATGCTGCCGTCCTTGAACAGCTGATAAGCCTGGAGATATTCCTGCTTCCGCTGCATCTCCTTCTTCAGATTCTCCAGTTCCTCATCGCTCATTATCTTGTGGATGCTGTAAAGCCAGCGTTCCATGAACTGATGGACTTTGCCTGAACGAGTGCGCACGAGGAACGACCCTTCTTTGGCATCCCTGATAAAATCCTCGGCTTTTTCGATTTTCATTTCAGCACGGGAAATGCCTTCCATGGCCTTTTGCCGGTCTTCGCTCGTCTGAAGCCGCCCGATGAACCAGGAGTGGCAATTGGTCAGGCCCTTGTAATCGATGTCCCCGGGATTCTGGGTAGACAGCACCATTCCGACTCCGAAAGCTCTTCCCTGACGCAGGAGCAGATTCAAGGCAGGTTTCGCAATGTTGTAGAAAGGTTCAGGCGGAAAAAAGGCATTGTTGTCACTTCCACCAATCTCGTCCAAGTAAATCAGCAGCCGGAGTTCATCGGAATGGGTGCGCCGGTATGTATTGTAAATACTGTAAGCCAGCTGCGAAACTACCAGACTTTTATCAGCGAAAGAATCCAGCTCAGTCAGGTTGAAGATTACTACCTTGGTTTCCTTGCTTTCATAAACATCTTTCACAATCTGCGAGATTGCCTTTCCCTCGAACCAGCATCGCTGCGATCCCAGCAGCAGCGAATTGAGTTTCCGCACCAGATCCATCCTTTTTTCCTCTGGAAAATACTCATCAAGTTTGAGTTTTCCGATTCTCTCAAAGGGAGGAGTTTTAATCGCGTCGATCAGTCGTTCGATGCCTGCTGTCCCTTCCAATTTTGATTTTTCGAGCCAGAGATGCTTGATGATCTCTTCCAGAAAGGAATTTTCGATCATCATGTGCCTGGGGTCTGCGTCCGGATAAATCCTGCTCAGGACCGACAGGGCCATATTCTGGATCATGCCCGCAACTATCTCAGGCTCCTGTCTGAAATAATTCTCGATGTCTTCGGGTCCGGAATAAAGTTCTGAGATGCTGAATTTGTCACCTTTGCGGGACCGGGGTGTGTAAATGTAAAAAGTACTCTGGCGGCGGAACTCCTTTAGCGAATCCTGCGCCATCCCGAAAAATTTCAGTTTCTGTTTATAATTGTTGATGAATTCCCGCGATTCCTCCTGCTTCTCTTCCTCGGATTTCCCGACCGGGAACCAGGGAATCACCTCATCAGGCATCAGATTGATGAATGGAATCGCCATTGAGGAAATGTCGCCCTTGAGATCGAGCAGGATCGAAGAGACACCGTTTTTTGCCGCCTCTTCCACCAGTATCTTGCCGATCACCGTCTTTCCGGCGCCGGTAGAGCCGCAGATAAAAGCATGGCGTAGAAAATCGTCTATAGGGAGTGTAAATTTCTCTTCAGTAAGTTTGTTGAGCTTGATCTGCAGGCCCAGGAAGAAATTTTTCATATAAGTCATCCTCTCAATTAATTACTGAACTACCCCGTAAAACTGTAAACCTTATCAAAGGCTCCATGCTCTATAACATATAACCCATAATCAGGGTTTTACAATCTAAACAGCATTATAAATCAGAACAACTCAAAAACAGAGCATGTCAGCTGCATCGAAAAAAATATTGACAATGGATTGGATAGAAAATATCATGAAAACAAGTGGGCGATTGGCTCAGTTGGTTAGAGCGCTGGCCTCACATGCCAGAGGTCGCTGGTTCAATTCCAGTATCGCCCACCATCTATCAATAAATTGAAACAATATTCCAATAATCCCTTGTTAACGGCAAGAAGTTTTTAAGTTTGTAAGTTGGAATTTTACCTGAACGGGATTTCCCAGGAAAACATCAGACTCTGCACTCGGGTCTCAAAGCTGCGTTCTATTGCCAGAGTCCCTCCAGCGGTTTTCCGGAAGGACAGCCCGAGCAGGAAATCATTGGCATTCCGATGCCATTCGCTGATCAGAGAAAGATATTCGTCGATGCTGTATTGAATCCCTGACTGAAAGTCAGTCTCCCAGTCCAGCGGGTCATCGACTCTGTTCCAGGCAACAATCGCCCTTCCCCATTCAAAATCATGTTGATACCCCGAAGTCAGATTCCGCTCTCTGAGGAACTGGTCGCTGTTGGGAAAATAGCCTTCGTAAGTCATGAACATTCCAGGCGCTGGAATGTATTTCAAAGCCAGGCCTTCCCCGCTCGAACAACGGGTCAGGCTGCCGGATCTGTAGCTGGTCTTGTTCTCAGAGAAGGAGATTTCACTGCGGTCGAAACTGATCCCCACCGGAAAAAATGTTTGATAACCCCGCCCATTGTCCCATCTGTGCTGCAGGATCCTGCAACCGGTGGTCAGGCTGCCGGTATCAGCTTCCTTGAGAGTTGCGCCCGGGATTCTCACCAGGCCGGAAAGACCTGAAACAGTAGAATTTTGTTTGGGTTTTACCACAGGTGCAGGTTTTTTTCTCTGTCCGAAGTCGAACATTTTTTTCAGGCATTCCGCCTTGTCGCCGCCCATCTGGAATCCGAGGTCTTTCTCATGAGTGTGATAATATCCCGCCAGAACTGAGTAATCATCATCCGCAGGCCGGACCTTCATCCGGCAGAGTGCCTCAAAACCGTTTGCATACAGGATTTCTTTCTCATTATCATTCATCCTCGCGTAAACATCAGGATTGACGAGAATCGCCTTCCGGCACTGCAGTGCGGAATAAACATCATCTTCAGCCATGGCCCCCACGGCGATGATCAGCAACAGGACGATCGTGCTATTTCTCACTTTCCACCTTTTTGACATTTCCCAGAAAATCATCCAGCCTGCATTCGGACTTCAGGTAATAGTCTCTGATTTTTCCCTTCCTATCGACCAGAAATAAAATAATCTCATGCCTGGGAGCATAGTAGCTTCCACAGATATCCCGGTCCCAGTCGATAACCCAGTGAATTTCCAGATCCTGCAGAAATTTTTTCCGCTCAGCAGGCGCTGTTGCGATCACTTCCGCGGTGCGTTCATTGATGCTCCTGCGGATTCTGTGAACCACTTCTCCCCTTGGTACTGCCGGGGAAAGCCCACCCGGAAAGTAAACATTCACGAATAAGGTTCCGCCAGGCAATTGATACAGATTCTCCCAGCTGCTCCAGAATGAATCCTCGATTCTGGATCTCTTGTCGCCCAGTGAAACAATGATGATCCGTCCGAGACATGAGCTGAAATTGAATTTATTGCCGAAAGCGTCGGTATGTTCGAAAACCGGCACTTTGGCACCTATCATCCGTCTCCAGTCGGCATGGGAGGGAGTGAGACAAGCGCTAATTAAAACCAGCAGTAGGAATAATTTCCACATTAGTTTTGATTGATACTTTTTCCTGGGTTGTGAATCTATGCGGTCCGCCAGTCAAAAGAACAGTGACCCTTACATCCTGGATCAGGCCGATTTCAATGTTGATCGAGCCGGAATTGTTCCAGGTGTGAAAGTAATCAGGGTCGCTGGGATCCATCGGAACTCCCATCGGGTTGTTTGGCGTGATGGAGTTGGGCAGAACATTCATGGCGATGATTTCTGCGGGTTTGTAGCGGGGACTGTGGGACATTTTGATGTATTCCACATTTTCCACCATCACTTTGTCGTTGACCGGCTTGATGATGGTTGAATCAGTAGTGGTACGGCGATACACTATCACATTCCGCCTTTTGGTGTCATAAGGAGATCTCTTATAGGCCACTATTTCGCAAACTGCAGCAAAGGAGGGATCTGAATCATTCTGTCCCTGATCTTGAGCCAGATCAACCGTAACTCCCGGGTGGCTGATCTGCCATTTCATCAGGATCTGTCCGTCTGAGAGGGAATCGAACTTGATGATCGAGGTATTGGGATCATTGGGGTCAATCGCCCCACCCTTTAGATATTGTAATTTCATCGCATTTGTCGGATCTGGAACCGTAGTCATATCCGCATCAATCGTGCTCGGATAGGTGGCTTTATTAATATCAGGAATCAGGTAATCCTTATAAAATCTGCGGATTGTATCCTGGGATTGCGTCTTCCAGCGGACAAACTCGGTAGTGCGGTTCATGGACGCCTGCAGACGATATAAAGCAGCAAAGAAAAAGCCGCAAAGCAATACGGCCATCATCATTTCCACAAGAGACATGCCCCGCCTGTTCATCTCATCATCCTCCATATTTAAGTATAATTTCGTGAACTTCCTCAATTTTCAAGCCTTCACGCAACTGAACCGGATCGCGGCTTCTCATGACTTCACCCACCGTCTTGCCGCTGTCTTCTCTGGCCCAGACCTTGATCTTCACAGCATCATTACGGTTGCCTGAGCGCCTGGTGATGAATCTCAACTCAGTCACAAAAAACTGGCCTGTAAACGGGCCGTCGCAGGTAAGACCTTCGGTCATGCTCCAGCCGGCAGTTGCCCCTTTAAACATCTTCATCTGCAGTTCGCGGATAAATTCACCTTCATGAATCCAGTCGCCTGGGACATCCGGATTTCTGAGTCCGAGAACGGTCAGGCGATCCGGAGCCGACGCCAGCCCTCCCGAAGCTTCAGACATGTTTTCAATGGTTCCCTTTGCGTCAAAAAAACAGCAGGCATCTCTCAGTTCCTCGGGAAATTGCCTGGTCTTCAGCATGGCCATCTGGATAGCTCCCTTGGCCAAATAGATGGCCCTGTAATTTTCCCTGACTACCACCTGGTCAATCGTATTGGAACGGTTGAGCTGGGAGATGAAAAGGATCAGGCCGAAGGCCACGAAGATGAAAATCATTGCCACAGCAAGCGCGATACCCTTCCGATTCATATCTCCTCCTACTTGTCGTTGGAATTGTCCAGATTGGCCTTGAACGTGACGAACGAATATTCCATGTCACGGTCATATTCCTTCCACTTCACATAAAGAATCAGCTGTACAAACATGTCCCTCTTGATGTCGTTCACATCAAGAGTCTGAACATTGGGTTCGACTCCAGCCGGTTTGATCTCCCAGCCGATGACCTCATTGTGGTTTTCATTGGTTTTATACTGTTTCCAGTGAAACTGCAGGGGTATATTGGTAATTTTCAACGTGAAGTAGTAATCGACCTTGTTCGAACGGAAATAGGTGCCATTGCCGCTCACCCGCCACAACCCTTCAGGGGTGTTTTCCTGTCCTGAATTATCTTGCGGACAGATCTGCTTACCGTCACGATTCACCAATTTTTTATCTGTCAGATCCGTGATCAACGCGAAGGCTCTGTCCTGAAGGTCGATCACATTCTCGCAATGCCCGCCGCCTTTTTCTTTCATAAGTGTATAAACTACCTCAAAACTGACATCATCGAGCAGGGCATTCAGGACCGCCTGAGCCCGATTCGTGAAACCAAGGGAGCCTTCAATGGTCTTGACCCTCTTGAAATATGAAAGCATGCTTCCGGTGATTGGGACCAGCGAAGCTCCAACCACCGCCACAGCCAGAACAAATTCGATCATCGTCACTGCTTTATGATTCATTTCAGACTCCTTTCCAACTTATTAATACCTCCGTAAACTGCAGTAGTTTCATTTCAGGACAATGTCAGGGATCAGATTTTCCTCGCTGGTTTCAAGTCGAACCGCTTTGAGCACGGTTTTGCACCCTTTTGCCTCTGCCACAATCCAGTGTACCCCCGAAGGACTTCCTTCAAAACTGAAGTTTCCCTTTTTATCAGTGGTGATTCTCATGATTTCTCCTGATTTTGAAAGCAGCGGGGTTACCTTTACGCTGTCTTTGTTCCTGAGCTTGCCGAATGTGATCTGGACTCCGCTGTAATCGACCTTGCCCTTGATCACTACACGGCCGCGGACATTGGTGTAGAATTTAGCGCAAGTCCGCTTACGGTACATTCTGGTCGCAAGCAGCAGGAAAATCAGGATTATTGTAATTGCCACTGCCACAGCCAGGTAATCAATCAGATGGGTCATTTGAAGCATGTCCATTCTAATAAATACCCTCAGACTGCATTTCCAGAAGATTTAAACCAAGTTCCTGAAAAAAATCATTCAATCTTCCTATCGGCAATCCAACCACATTGAAAAAACAACCTTCGACCCTCTCGACGAGAAGACGGCCGATTCCCTGGATGCCGTAAGCTCCAGCCTTGTCAAATGGTTCCCCAGTATCAAGGTATGCTTCGATTTCAGCGGCCGAAAGGGTTCTGAAGCTCACCACAGTGCGTTCTTCGGCAGAAAGACATTCGGCAGTGCCTGAAACCAGGAGGCAGAGACCGGTAAATACTTCGTGTTTCTTCCCGCTCAATTCCAGGAGCATCCTGCGGGCATCATCACGATCCTTCGGTTTTCCGAAAATGACTCGGCCCTGCACCACCAGCGTGTCAGCCGCGATCACCAGATTGCCCGGAGCAACCCGGGAAGCAACGGCCAGGGCTTTTTTTGAAGCCAGCTTCTGCGTAAGTCCTGGATAAAATTCCTCGCTCCCTTCGTCGATCTCAGGCACCATGATTCTGAATTTCAGCCCGAGTTCGCGCAGCAGTTCGCGTCTCCTCGACGACGAGGAGGCCAGAATTATTTCTCCGGAAAATTTTCTCACTAACTAATTTTACCTGAAGCCAGGTGACAAAACAAAGGGGCATTTGCAAAACTTAACTTTAACCTGAAAATTGCACTGCAACAGATTCAATCCAAAAGTTTTTAGTAATGCCCCTTGTAAAATGCTTGCTAACGCTATATCTTGGGGAGACAATCTGTCATTGTCCCACGGAGGTACCATGTTCCAACCTGATTCCATCAAAGTCAGGATTTCTAAGGAAGAAATCTCACAACGCATTAAAGCGCTGGCCTCAGAAATCAATGCTTACTATGGAGACCAGGAGATCCTGATGGTCTGCATACTCAAAGGCGCTTTCATGTTCCTCGCGGACCTGATCCGGGAATTAAGCATGCCGCTGACAGTTGACTTCATGGTGGTTTCAAGTTATGGAGATGAAACTGAGACCAGCGGGGAAGTCCGGGTGCTGAAAGATCTTCAAAAGAGCATTAAAAATCAGCATGTCTTGATCGTCGAAGACATCGTGGATACAGGATTGACCCTTAATCACATCCTTAAATTTCTTGGAACCAGGGAGCCGGCGGAACTCAAGGTATGCACATTTCTCAACAAACCGGTTGCCCGCAAGGTGGATATCCGCCCGGATTTCTGGGCTTTTGAAGTCGGACAGGAATTCGTGGTCGGCTACGGACTCGACTATGCCCAGCATTACCGCCAGCTTCCTTTTATCGGCGTCATGACTGAAGGTTGAGGATGACCAGGCTCGTCAAAACCTTCACACTGGGAGATATTTCCACTAACTGCTATCTGCTGCAGATCGGTGACGGCAACGAACTGATCGCCGTTGATCCTGCCCTGGCGGATCCGATCCTGGAATTCTGCTCTGAGAATGACTGGAAGCTCCTTCACATCCTCTTCACCCATGGACATTATGACCATCTAACCGGCGCCGGGGAGCTGGTTGAAAAGACCGGGGCATCCCTTGTGGCCGGAGTGCATGAACAGAAATGGTTTACAGATCCCGAGCTGAATTTTTCTTCTTTTCTGTCTAAACCGATCGTGCTGGATATCGACCGATTCCTCGAAGATGGAGAAGAATTTGCAGGTCTCAGAGTAATCCACACACCGGGACATACACCGGGTGGACTCAGTTTTGCAGGTTCCGGCTTCGTGATTTCAGGGGATACCCTGTTTGCCGAATCGATCGGTCGCACAGACCTGCCGGGTGGTGATTACAAAGCTCTGATCCGCAGCATACAGAAGAAGCTTTTCACTCTGCCAGATCTGACTCTGGTCTACCCTGGTCACGGCCCTCAAACCAAGATCCTGCATGAAAAACAACACAATCCATTTCTGGTGGGGATAAAAGGAGATCGGTAAAATATCATTTATGCTGAAGCGAATCGTGAAACTGAAATTTTACAAGAGGCTCAATGGAAAGTTGAGGTAAATGCATGGAACGGAAAAAAGTACAGTCTTCGCAGCTTAAATCTGTCGGCTATGACAATGAGAACAAAGTCCTGGAAGTCGAAATGAGCGACGGCTCGATCGTCCAGTACTACGATGTTCCGAAACGGGAATACGAGAATCTTTTGAATGCAGAATCGCACGGTAAATTTTTTTACCGCTATGTTAAGGAAAAATATCAGCATCAGCAGGTAATTTGAAAATCCGGACTGACTAGTGGTCCGCCACACTTAAATTTGTGGTTTCAGAAACATGAGATCGAGACAGATTCGCAAAGCGGCGACAAGGCAACCTGGGCTGGTTGCCGCGACAGCCGCGACAAAGAAGCTGGCCGATATCATGTTTCATTACTCGCTGACTGCCGGGTGGCGGCGATCCGTCTGCTGCGTTGCGGTTCGTCGAAAATGCACCACATTTTCTTCCTCACCGCGCCTTGCATCCGAATCTCCGGCACTCCGGCTGAAATCATAAATTTAAGTGTGGTGAACCACTAGTGGTCCGTATCATTTGAATTTCATAATAATGCTTTCCTACAAACGCCTGTAGCAGAAGCGTTTCCGGAAACTGACAGTTGGTAAATTCAAATGTAACGGTCCACTAAGATTTAAGCGGTCCGGTTTCAAAATAAACCATAAATAATTCTTTGTTTTTCCTTGACTCTCTGTTACTATATTATGGCCATGCAAAATATATCGGAGATGCTTGCTAAAACATTTAAAGAAAACAGGCGCCTGGAAGGCTTCTTCCTGGCGGCCAGAATCACGGCCGTCTGGCAGACGATCGGAGCCACCTTTCAGAATGATTTCCGCATCGTAAATTTCAGTGAGGGGGTAATTACCCTGGCCGGCGAGAATAATCTTTATCTTTACCATCTCAAGCAGATGAAAAAGAACCTGATCGAAGCCTTCAACAGGGAACTGGGTGCTGAAACTGTAACAGACATCCATTTCAAAATCTGCAGGCTGAATGACTCTCAGGCCGAGCAAAGAGATTCCTGGCTGGAATACCAGGCTGGGCATCCTTTAACAGGAGAAATCCTGGATGAAATCAACGCACTGCTCTCGGATATTGAAAGCAACGAATTGAGGAAGAATTTCAAGTCATATCTGGGCAATGCCTGGCTGTATGAGCGATACTTGAATGAAAAATAATTATCTGCATCTCGGATTCGGAGAATATGCAATGACAGCTTCTGTGATCGGAATTTTCAAGAGTTCCTGTCTGCCGGATTCTAAATCCTGCGGAAAAACAGCAGTTCTGACTGACAGGGGTTTCAGGTATACCGAACTCCGCAGTGAAACACTGCTTGGGCGTGTTTCGGGGAAAAAGAACTACAATGACGTCTACCGGAGGAGCAATGAATAACTCAGCATTCGATTATAATGCGAACAGCATCAAAATCCTGAAAGGCCTGGAAGCGGTCCGGAAACGTCCGGCCATGTATATAGGCAACACTCATACAGAAGGATTGCATCATCTGGTTTATGAAGTGGTCGACAACAGCATCGACGAAGCACTGGCAGGGTACTGCACACAGATCGATGTTTCGATCAACGACGACGGAAGCGTGTCTGTAACAGACAATGGCCGTGGCATACCCGTCGACATCCATCCTGAAACTGGAAAGAGCGCGCTCGAAGTCGTGATGACCGTGCTGCATGCTGGCGGTAAATTCGAAAAAAAAGAATACGAGATCTCGGCTGGACTGCATGGAGTCGGTGTATCTGTGGTAAATGCGCTCTCCGAACTTCTGGAAGTCGAAGTGTACAAAAACGGCAATGTTTATTATCAGGCATACCAGCAGGGCATTCCAATCGAAGACGTCAAGATCATCGGCAAAACCGATTCCAAGGGTACAAAAGTCCGTTTCAAGCCGGACCCGGGAGTCTTTGAGATCACCAATTTCAGCTTTGATGTACTGGCCAACCGCATGCGGGAAATGGCTTTCCTCAACAAGGGGGTCCACATCAACCTGGTCGAGGACTCCACCCAGAAAGTTTACAATTTTTTCTATGAAGGAGGGATCGTTTCCTTTGTGGAATTCCTCAATACAACCAGAAAAGCGATTCATCCCGAAATCATCAGCTTCGAGAAGAAAATCAACGGGATCGGGGTAGATGTGGCGTTCCAGTATAACGACAGCTACATGGAAAATTTGTTTTCCTTCGCCAACACAGTCAACACCCACGAAGGCGGCACCCATCTCACAGGTTTCAAAACTGCCATCACCCGCGCCATTACCGAATACATCAAAAACGCAGCACATCTTAAAGTGGACAAGGAACTGAAAATTCAGGGCGACGACACACGTGAAGGACTGGTGGCGATCATCAGCGTCAAAGTTCCTGAACCCCAGTTTGAAGGCCAGACCAAGGGGAAACTTGGCAACAGCGAAGTCAAGGATATAGTGGCAGACATCACCTTCGAAAAATTCGCAGCATTTCTGGAAGAAAATCCGAATTCCGCAAGAGCCATTGTAGATAAAATCATGCTCGCCACCCAGGCCCGTGAGGCGGCCAGGAAAGCCAGGGAAATCACCAGGCGCAAGAATGCGCTGGACAGTCTCTCACTGCCTGGTAAGCTGGCCGACTGCTCGGAGCGGAGAACTGAGCTTACGGAACTGTTCTATGTGGGAGGCGATTCGGCAGGCGGTTCCGCCAAACAGGGCCGGAACCGATTTTTCCAGGCGATCCTGCCTCTGCGAGGTAAAATTATCAATGTGGAAAAGCAGCGTATCGACAGAGTCTTGAAAAACGAGGAAGTGCAGACTTTGATCTCAGCCATTGGCACCAACATCAAGGACGAATTCAAAATGGACAAACTCCGTTACGGCAAGGTTGTGATCATGACTGATGCCGACGTGGACGGTGCCCATATCAGAACCCTGCTTTTGACCTTTTTTTATCGATACATGCCGGATTTGATCAGGAACGGGCATGTTTTCATCGCCCAGCCTCCTCTTTACAAAGTGAAATCCGGTAAAACCGAAACTTATGTTTACAGCGACGATGAGCGGGATTCACTTTTGCAGAAGATGGACCTGAAAGACAAGAGCAACTGCTCCCTTCAGCGCTACAAAGGTCTGGGCGAAATGAACGCTGAACAGCTCTGGGACACCACCATGGATCCTGAAAAGAGAACTATCCTAAAGGTTTCCATGGACCACGGCTTTGAAGCAGATCAGATGTTTTCCACCCTGATGGGTGAAGAGGTTGAGCCGCGGAAGGCCTTCATCCAGGAACATGCGAAGAAAGTGAAGAACCTAGACATTTAGATACATTATTTCTAAGGAGCTGACATGGACGAGCTGAAAAACACCCACATTATTCCAGTCCAGATTGAAGAGGAAATCAAGTCCGCCTATATCGACTACGCGATGAGCGTAATCGTCTCCCGTGCCCTGCCCGATGTCAGGGACGGTCTTAAACCGGTCCAGAGAAGAATCCTTTTTGCCATGAACGAAAACGGGATGCAGCCAGGCAAAGCCTATCGCAAATCCGCCAGGGTCGTCGGCGACGTGCTCGGTAAATATCATCCACATGGCGACAGCTCGGTTTACGAGGCAATGGTGCGCATGGCTCAGGAATTTTCCCTCCGCTACCCGCTGGTGGACGGGCACGGTAACTTTGGATCGCTGGATGGGGACTCCGCAGCTGCGATGCGTTACACAGAAGTCAGGATGGACAAGCTGGCGATGGAAATGCTTTGCGACATCGAAAAGGAAACCGTCAATTTCCGTCCTAATTTTGATGAGTCCGAACAGGAACCTGTAGTACTGCCGGCCAGGATCCCCAACCTCCTGATCAACGGAGCTGCCGGAATCGCTGTCGGCATGGCTACCAACATTCCTCCGCACAACCTGCATGAGGTCTGCCAGGCTACTCTGCACCTGCTTAAAAACGGATTCGAAAAGACTGAAGTGATCGATCTTTTAAAATACATCAAGGGTCCTGATTTTCCCACAGGCGCTGCAATCCTTGTCAACCGCAGCATTGAAGATGTCTACCGCACTGGGCGTGGAAGCGTCACCATCCGTTCCAGAATCGAACTGGAAGACAGTAAAAAGCGCAATCTGGTGGTAATCAAGGATGTTCCATATCAGTGCAACAAATCCACCCTGGTGGAAAAGATTGTTGAACTGATCAAGCTCAAGAAACTCGAAGGTGTGACTGATCTGCGCGACGAATCCAACCGGGAAGGAGTGCGGATCGTACTTGAAGTCAGAAAAGAAGAAAATACGGATGTGATCATAAACAGGTTGTACAAGAACACTCCTCTGCAGACCAACTTCAATTTCAACCTGGTCGCACTGGTGGACAATGTACCACAGCTCCTTAATCTGAAATCTCTTCTGGTCAATTACATCGGCCACAGGCGGGAAGTGATCACACGCAGGACAAAATTCGAGCTCAGCAAGGCCGAAAAACGTCTGCACATAGTGGAAGGCCTGGTCAAGGCTCTGGACCACATCGATGCCATCATCGCGCTGATCAAAGCTTCAGAGACCGCTGAAATAGCCCGTGAAAAGCTTTCGAAGAAATTCGGATTCTCGGAGCTCCAGTCTCAGGCCATCCTTGACATGCGCCTGCAGAGGCTGACTGGACTTGAGCGTGAAAAACTGGTGAGTGAATATCAGGAACTGCTCAAGATGATCGAACGATTCAAAGCGATTCTGGCAGATGCTAAACTGGTCGACGAAATCATAGTCCAGGATCTGGAAGAAATCGATTCCAAATATGGAGACAAGCGTAAGACGGAAGTTGTGCGGATGGAAATGTCCGAAGCCTCGTTCGAAGAAGAAGACCTGATCAAGGACGAGCCAATGGTGATCACTGTGACCCGGGACGACTATATCAAGCGCCAGGCCCTGGAAATTTACCGCACCCAGAACAGGGGGGGCAAAGGTGTGACAGGCGGCAAAATGAAGGATGAGGACTCAATCAGGGACATTTTCGTTGCCAACACCAAGGATTATCTGCTGTACTTTTCCAACCGTGGAAAACTCAGGGCAATGAAAGTATACCAGCTCGAGGAAGCCAGCAGAATCGCAAGAGGCAAGGCTATCGTTAATTATCTCAATCTGGAGAAAGACGAGCGGATCGCCACCCTCATCCCGGCAAAAAATTTCACAGATCCCTTTTTCATACTGATGATCACTAAGAAGGGCAAGGTCAAGAAAACCCCGCTCTCCGCCTTCGTCAATCTGCGCCGCCATGGTGTGGCTGCCATCTCTCTTCAGGATACGGATGAACTTGTCAGCGTCAATCTGACCAGCGGACAGAACGAAGTGATCGTGGTCACCCGCAACGGACAATCCATCCGTTTCAATGAAAAGGATGTCAGGTCCATGGGACGTCAGGCAGCCGGAGTCAGGGCGATCAGACTGAAAGGTGACGATGAAGTGGTCAACGCCGACATCGTCAAAAATGAAAGCGCCAGCCTGCTTGTTGCCACCGTGAAGGGCTGCGGCAAGCGCACACTGATCAGTGAATACAGAGCTCAAGGCCGAGGCGGCTCAGGCATCAAGACCATCCGCATCACTCCAAAGACAGGACGCGTTGTTTCCCTCTGCGAAGTCACTGATGGGGATGAACTGATTCTGATCACTATGCAGGGTATGATCGTGCGCTGCAAGGCAGGGGACATCTCCCTGATCGGACGGACTACACAGGGTGTGCGCCTGATCAGGCTCAATCCTCAGGACGAACTGGTGGCTGTCGAGAAAATCTCAGCTGACGAAAGCATCACCACCAGTACTCTGGAAAAGGACGACGAACCAGATATCGGCGATTCCGAGTGAGAGTTCTTGAATGATTATGAAATTCAAGGATTTTTCCCTGACGCCAGGAAAATCTCCCCAGGAATCCAGAAAAATCCGGATCGTGCTCACACAGAAAATCATAGTGCTTTTCGGCATAATTTTTATCCTGGCCGTCTGCATCCTGTTCAAAAACAGATTCGATGAAATCAAGGCCAATCAAGCCATGGTCCAGAAAAAAATCGAGGAAAATCAGGTTCTGCGCGAAAAAATAATTGAACTGGAGAAGAAAATTGCCGAAATTAAAACTGATGAGGGCGTGGAGAGACTGGCGAGGGAAAAGCTCAAACTCATCAAAAAAGGTGAAAAAGTGATCCGGATCGTGGATCAGAAGGAAAAGGTACCTGATGGCAGCGGAACAAACTGAACTCAATTCGAAAAACCCCCAGGCGCAGAGAAATGCACTCAAGGATCTGATTAAAAACGGCGACATCGCCTCGATCAGGGATCTGGAAAAATTCACCTGCGAAAGAACTTCCAGCGAATTATACTATCTGGCCCGCAAAGGCATTGAAATTCTCAAGGATAAATTCCGGATCGAGCCATCCAGTCTGGACCATGGGAAGGGAAACCTGGATCGGAATTCCATCGTCAATCTGCTTGTTTCCGATGATCCCTGGAAAAGGATCAAGGCAATCCAGAATCTCACAATCAATGACAGGAAAGAATACCTCCCTGATCTGAGAGAACGGCTGAAAAATGAAAAAAACAACTATGTGATCGCCACCATCGTCAAAGGGCTGGGACTGCTGGGCGGAATGAATGAAATTCCGTCCCTGAAAGATTTCCTGCGTCATAATGATTCCCGGATCCGCGCCAATACCGTGGAAGCTCTTTCGGCCATGAACACTGTGAAAATCTATCCGCTGATCATACCCCTGCTCAAGGATGAAAGCCCCAGGGTCAAGATCAACGTGGCCAAAGCGCTTGTAGATTATAAAGAAATGGATATACTAACCACCATCAAGTCCATGCTGTGTTCGAACGAAACCTGGCAGCTGGAAAGCGTGCTCTATTTTCTCTCCCAGACCAAAATCGCAGACGATGAAATCCGCTTCTGCCTGATCGAGCTCCTGCGCAAGGCCAAGACCGAGAGCCTGCGCAAACGGATCAACGATACCCTGCGTGAACTGTCGGTAAAAAATCTGAATACCATTTCAGCCATGATCAAGGATGCCCAGGTGGATGAACTGAAAATCCTGGAAAAAAAGGTGACTGAAAAGCACCTGATCGACAGGGCGCAGGAATTGTCTGAGAAAGTGCCTGAACTTCCTAAGACTGAACATGAGAAGCTGATCCAGCAGGCGAAAAACGGGGATTTTCACCAGAAGCGCCAGGCCCTGGTGGATATGCTGAATTTCCCGAGGAAAGAATATACGCGTGTGCTTTTAGAAATCGCAAAGACCGATCACCCTGTGCTCAGATACTTCGCGCTCAAGGGCCTTGCCAGAATTCAAAAGTAATCATGACCGGCTGACCGGCAGCCCGGTCCCACGTTTTTTCTTGACAATACTGAGCTCCATCCTTTAGTCTTTTGCTTACCCGCGTGGGAAATACCGTTTTTTCATTATATAAGGAGGCGTGTATGTACGCTATAGTAGAGTGTGGAAACAAGCAGTACAAGGTCGAGGAAGGCAAGTGGTTCGACGTTGACCTGCAGCCTTACGAAGCGGAAGAGAAGATCGAGCTCGACCGCGTCCTGATGGTCAACAGGGACGGCAAGCTGGAGTTCGGCACACCATACCTTGAAAAAACCAAGGTTGTGGGAAAAATCGTGAAGAACTTCAAGGACAGGAAGGTCACTTCCTTCAAGTACCGCCGCAGAAAGGACTCCCATGTGAAAAGGGGATTCCGCCACAGCCTGAGCAGAATCATGGTGGAGAAAATCATCGCCTGATCCTGTGAGAGGTCCAAGCATTGATTACGGTGAAAACCGAGCGGGAAAACCATCTAGTGCTTGTAAAAGGACATGCCGGGTTTGCCGGCAAGGGTTTGGATATAGTCTGTTCAGCGGTTTCAGCGCTGGTGTTCACATACCTGAACAGCCTGCGGGAACTGTTGAGCCTGGAACCTGTCGTGGTCGAGGGGAAGAAAAACAACTCCCTGTCAATCACAATGCCTCAGGCGGATTTATCTGAAGCGGAAAGATTGAAAGCCGACCTTCTCTTTGACAGCCTGATACTGGGTTTAAGGGAGATCGGCAGGAATTACGGAGATTATCTCAGGATAATAGAAGGAGGATCAAATGGCTCATAAGAAAGGCGTCGGCAGTTCAGGCAACGGTCGCGACAGCCATCCAAAGTATTTAGGACCCAAGCGTTTTGCCGGACAGCTTGTTACAGCCGGTTCCATCCTGGTCAGACAGAAGGGCACCAATTTCTTCGCAGGCACCAATGTAGGATGCGGCGGAGACTACACCCTGTTCGCCAAGATTGATGGAATCGTCAAGTACCAGGCCAAACGGGACGGCAGGCGCTATGTCCATGTGCTCCCCAAGGATGCATAATTCACCTGGTGAATGAAAATTGGCGTGCTGGGAGGCAGTTTTGACCCTGTCCACAGGGGTCATTTGCTGCTGGCCAGAAAAGCCCAAAAAAAACTGGCTCTTGATCGTATTCTTTTCATTCCTGCCTATCAGAATCCGCTGAAATCGACTCTTCCTGCTGATATCCGGCATAGATTTGTGATGCTGGCACTTGCATTGAGAAAAGAAGACACTTTTTTTCTGTCCGATTTCGAGCTTCAGCATCCTGGAAAAAGCTATACCTATGACACGCTCGTGCATCTCCACAAAATCTTCCCGGGAGGGAAGTTTTACCTGCTGGCTGGCACTGACAATCTTTCACAGTTCAAGCGCTGGCATCGTTTTCAGGAGCTCGAAAAACTGTGCCAGATCGTGCTGATCTCCAGAGGGAAACGCTCTGCAGAACAATATCCTGTGCTCCCTTTTTCCTGTCCTGTTTCCTCTACACAGATCAGGAAAAAATTAAAAAACGGTGAACCTGTAACAAGAATGGTCCCCGCAGAAACCCTGAAGTACATTAAAAAAAATGGTTTGTATATATAAGGCTCTACAAAATATTTAGCAAGAGGTACCATGTTCATAGATGAAGTAAAAGTCCATTTGCAGGCAGGCACAGGCGGAAACGGCTGCGTATCATTCCGCAGGGAAAAATGCGTCCCCCGCGGCGGGCCTGACGGCGGTGACGGCGGTGACGGAGGAAGCATCCATCTGAAAGCCTCCCGCCACCTTAAAACACTGATTGACCTGCATTATCAGATACACTATACAGCGAAAAACGGCGCACACGGCAAAGGCTCCAACAAAACCGGAAAAAGCGCTGAAGACATGACGATCATCGTCCCGGCCGGTACAACAGTATTCAGCGAGCAGGGCGAACTACTGGCGGATCTTGTGACAGACGGCCAGGTGCAGTTGCTTGCGAAAGGTGGAAGAGGAGGAAGGGGAAACGCCAGATTCCTTTCTGACAGCCGCAGGGCGCCCAGATTTTCCGAAAAAGGGGAACCTGGTGCAGGTTTCTGGATCAGGCTGGAACTCAAGCTTCTGGCAGATGTAGGCATTGTCGGATTCCCGAACGCCGGAAAATCCACCCTGATCAATGCGATTTCAAACTGCAAGGCCAAGGTGGCCGACTATCCCTTCACTACGCTCGTACCGAACCTGGGCGTAGTCAAACTGGAAGATTCAAGCTTCACTGTGGCAGATATCCCGGGATTGATTGAAGGAGCCCACGATGGACATGGGCTGGGAGACCGCTTCCTGCGGCACGTGGAACGCACGAGAGTCATCCTGCACCTCATCGACGGGAGCGAGCCAGACCTGGTGACGCGTCTTAAAATCATCCTGAGCGAGCTCGAATATTACAAGCCGGAACTTCTGAAGAAATCCCAGGCGGTTGCAATCAGCAAACTGGACCTGGCACCCGACGAAAAACAGCTTGTCAAACTGGAAAAATTCTGCAAAAAGAACGGCTGGCCCTGCTTCAGAATTTCCGCTGTAGCTAAGAAGGGACTGAAAGAGCTGCTGTATTTTCTTTCCACCAGACTGTCCGAGATTACCGAACCGGTTGAAGAACAGGAATACAAGGTTTACAGACTTGAAGAAAATGAGACTCCTCTCAAAGTTTTCAAGAACGGGAAGGTGTTTGTGATCAAGGGGTCCAAGATCGAACGGGTGGCAATCCGCATCGATTTTCAAAACAAATTCGCCATGGAATGGTTTTACAACTTTCTGGTGGAAAAGGGCGTGATCTCTCAGCTGAAGGAGCTCGGGATCAAACCGGGAGAGACTGTAAACATCGGAAAATTCGGATTTGAATATTTTGAAGACTGAAGAACTTCGCTCTGAGCTGAAAGTGCTGCTCACTCCAGAGCGGATGCTGCATTCTGAAGGATGCGCTGAAATGGCAGCAGCTCTAGCCGCACCGTTTGGAACCATTCTGCTCGAAAAGGCTTGTTTTGCCGGCCTGGCTCATGATATAGCCAGGGATTTTCCGGAAAGATTAATTAAGAAATTTTCAGCCATTGAAGATGGCAGAGACATCGAAAGATGGAAAAAGGGTGCGCTTTTGAGCCATGGCCCGCTGGGCGCCCGTCATGTCGCCGCTAATTTCTGTTTCGACAGAGCCATCTACAAAGCCATCTTTTTTCACACTACAGGCTGCAGAGGGATGAGCCGGCTGCAGCAGATCCTTCTGATCGCGGATTTCTGCGAAAAAACCCGCAGCTTCAAGGAAGCCCTGCTCCTCCGCCGGGAAATAAGCAGCACCAGGCCTTCAAAGGAACGCCTTTTAATTTGGTCTGTGCAAGTGCTAAAATATAAACTACGCTATCTGCTGGATGAAGGGCGCAGGATTTCTCCGCTCAGCCTCCAGGCTTACAATTCTATGCTGAAACGGATTTCCTGACATGACGAAAAACTCAAGAATCGAACTCGCTGCCAAAGTCATCCGCTTTAAAAATTATCAAGGCCATGACAAAAAATCCTTCCACATACTGAGATACCTGATTGCCTTTTTCACCACCGCTTCGCTCTTTCTCTTCGCTTTTCTCTGGTGGCTCGGCAGCGGCATCGGGGTCAGAAACCTCTTTTCCAGCGACCTGACTGAGCAATTCACGATTCTGATCGCAGGCGCTGACATGGATTTTCAGGGGCAGCGTACAGACACGATGTTTATAGGCGTGATCACACCGGAACAGCAGAAAATGGACTTCATCTCACTGCCCCGTGATACCAGGGTAAAGATTCCGAAATTCGGGTATAGAAAATTAAATCAGGCTTATCTATCCGGTGGAGAGCAACTGCTGAAAAAAACAGTAGAGCAGAATTTCAACTTCAAGATTGATCATTACGCAGTAGTGAATCTCGATGGATTCGTAAACATTATCAATATACTTGGAGGCATCAACATCGACGTGGAACAGGACATGGACTATGACGATGTGCGTGGAAATCTGCACATCCATCTGAAAAAGGGCCAGCAGCACCTGGATGGGCAGAAAGCCATGCAGTACGTCAGATTCCGCGAGAAACTGTTCGCTGATCTGGGCAGAATCAAACGTCAGCAGAAGTTCATGGAAGCAATTTCTGAAAAATTCAAGGAATTCGACATTCTGTGGAAACTTCCTTCCCTGGTCAAGGAAATCAGGGACAACATCAAGACAGATCTGTCCTACGAATCAGTCCTGAAGATAGCCGGCAATTTTCACAGCTTTGAGAGGAAAAATCTGACAATGAGAGTGCTGCCCGGCTCCCCGGAATATATCGGAAAGGTTTCCTATTTTCTACCGGATATGGCTGGTTTCAAAGAGATGCTGGAAACAGTCCTGTCCGAGGAAGGTAACCCGGACGAAAAAAGCAAAGTCGGCAATTTTATCAAGGAGATAAATCAAAACTCTGCAGAAACAGCTGCTGACTCGTCCGAGATTTTCAGATCATATCTGCAAGCAGAAACTCTATCCTGCCCATCCACAGAAGAAATACTAGAAACCGAGGAAACCGATGTTGACAGTCCATACCAGGAGCTCCCGCAACCGGTCCCGCAGGGGACTCTTGAAACTTCCCCACGGTGAGGTCGAGACCCCGGTCTTCATGCCGGTTGGAACGCTGGGATCCGTTAAAACTCTTTCATCTGAAGATCTTACGGAAATCGGCTTTCGACTGATTCTGGCAAATACCTATCATCTTCTTCTGCGGCCGGGTCCGGATCTGATCCGGGATGCGGGGGGACTTGCCGGATTCTGCAGCTTCCCTCATAATTTTCTCACTGACAGCGGAGGGTTTCAGGTCTTTTCCCTGGCTACAAACCGCAAAATCAGCAGGGAAGGCGTAGTCTTCCGCTCCCACATTGACGGCAGCCCTCTCAAGCTGACTCCTGAAACATCAATCGAGACTCAATTGAAACTTGGGTCCGATATCATCATGGCAATGGACGAGTGTCTCCCGTTCCCGACTGATACCGCTCATGCCAGAACTTCGTTGAATCTTACACTGGACTGGGAAGAGCGGAGCAGGGATTTTTTTTCCAAATACCGTGACCCTGGACGCGGTCAGAAACTTTTGGGAATTGTGCAGGGTGGTTTTGACAGGGACCTGCGGATTGAGGCAGCCAGGAAAACCGTGGAGCTGGGATTTGACGGTATTGCGATCGGCGGATTGAGCGTGGGTGAGCCTCATGAACTCATGCACGAAATTCTGGATGCAGTCGTGCCGGAGCTTCCAGAACATAAGCCCCGTTATCTGATGGGGCTGGGATCTCCCCTGGAACTGGCCCGGGCTGTATCCCAGGGCATCGATATGTTTGATTGTGTGCTGCCGACCAGAATCGCGAGACACGGCATGCTTTACACCTGGCAAGGCAAATTGAGGATCAAGAATCAGATCTTTGCGCATGATTTCGGGCCTCTCGACCCTGAATGCCGCTGCCTGGTCTGCAGAAATTATTCGCGCGCCTATCTTCGTCATCTCTTCCATTGCGGAGAGTTTCTGGCTCAGCGTCTCCTTTCTTATCACAATCTCTTTTTCATGAAAACCCTGATGGACAAAGTCAGAGAGGCTGTTTCAGCTGACAACCTGGAAAACCTGATTTGGATGCTTCAAGAAATCTATTCCGCCTGAACAAACAGGATTATTTACGTAAATTTCCTGTTTCCCAGTTATTTCAGCTTGACAATTTATGGTAGTATTTGTACAATTCACCTAGGGTCGAACAATTGACGAATTACAGGAATTACTAAAACGAAGGGAGCTAACATGGAAACTAAAACAGCGATCGAGCAGTATCTGAATTTCATCTCAATAGAAAAAGGGCTGGCTACAAATTCCCAGCTGAGTTACAGCAGGGATCTGGTAAATTTCGACAAGTTCATGAATGAGCAGTTCAAGAAGCACATTGTTCATGACATCAGCCGGGACGATCTGGAAAACTACATCGCCCACCTGCGCGATATGGGCAGAAAATCCACTACAATCACCCGTACAATCACCACGATCCGTTCATTTTACAAATTCTTGATCCAGGAAAAGCAGCTGGAAAAAGATATCAGCCGCGAAGTGGAAACTCCAAGAGTCGAGCGCAGGCTGCCTTCCTTCCTGACTGTGGAGGAAGTGGAATTGTTGTTGAAGCAGCCCCGGGTGAGACGGAAATATGAGTTGCGCGACAAAGCCATGCTGGAATTGCTTTATGCCACCGGAATGCGCGTATCCGAACTCGTGGGCCTGGATAATGATTCCGTCAATCTAAAGGAAAAATTCGTCAAGATCATGGGTAAAGGCAATAAGGAACGGATCGTCCCGGTTGGAAAAACCTCGATCCATTTTCTCAAACGCTATTTAACGCTCTCCTTCCCCCTGATCGACAAGAACCGCGACCCCAAAGCGCTTTTCCTGAACTGCCAGGGACGGCGGATGACCCGACAGGGTTTTTGGAAGCTGATCAAGAAATACTCGGAACGCGCCAACATCCAGAAAAACATCACTCCACATGTACTGCGCCATTCTTTCGCCACCCATCTGCTGGAAAACAATGCTGACTTGCGTTCAGTGCAGGAAATGCTCGGGCACAGCGACATCACCACCACCCAGATTTATACTCACCTCACCCGCAAGGGCTTGAGGTACGTATACAGCAAAACACATCCCAGAGCTTAAGTTAGAATCAAATCACCAAGAAAAGTCCTGCCAAAGCAGGACTTTTTTTATTCAAACTTTTGGAATTCACTGATTCGGCGGAAATATCACATTGATCGCTTCATCCAGAGATCGTTTCATTTCCGGTGTCGCAGTGGAATAGATTTTTTTGACGACTTTCTTGATACTTTTCAGATGCTTTTTGTCCAGTTTGATTTTGCTTAGACTCTGCAGCGACATGAGCCGCACTTCCTCGAAATCAGAATACTCAAGATCGTGCAGAAATTGACGGACCTGGCGATCAGTATACGTGGATCCAAAGCTGGTGCTGGAAGTGCCGTCAAACTGGCTGGAATCCATCATCCCTGATTCAGGAAGAATCGGTCCAGGCACTCCCGGCTGCACTGGTCCGGTATCAGCTACGGATTTCATTTCAGCAAGGGAATCCCGCTTGGTTTCGGATGCGGCTGGTTGGGAAAGTTCCACCAGATCCTTCAAACCATTCTCCCGTAAAAAATTGGTCAATGCCCTGTTGCCCTCAGGGTTGATTCTCTGAAGTGTCAGCTGCGCCCAGTAGCAAGTGTCCCGGTCCTTCTTCTTTGCAGCCAGTTCCAGCAGAGGAAAGATCACCATCGAACCCAGGTTGATCAGAATTTCACTGCTCTTCTGGCGGATGGGCCAGTATGGATCGGCCAGAGCAGATAACAGCAGTTCCTGCAATCTGTTGCTGAACCTGGATTGCGGGAGCTGTGAAATGGACTGGATGATGTTCAATCTGATAGCCTGGCTGCGTACTTTGTAGTAATTCTGATATATTTCCAGGAACGGCAGCGCCGCTTCTTCGGCGATCTTGAGTATCCAGGGACAGATTTCCTCGTTCTCTGCAGCAAAATATGCTGACAGTAACGACACTGTCTCTTCGGGAATCAGATTGGCAATAAATCCTGCTGCCCTGACCACCTCTATTTTGACCAGCCAGCTGTCATCTGCCAGTAATTCAAGCAGAAGTTTTACTCCTTCTCTGGATCCGGTTTCCCCGAGAGCTTCCACAATCAGTATCTTCTCCTCGCGCGGGGAGTCGGAACGCAGTTTACCAAGCATTTTCCGGAACAAAGGCACAGCTTCATCGTGCAGGATTCTGGCGATGATCTTGCATAGAATCTGCTTTGTCTCCGGTTTCAGATTATAGGCTGAAACTTCCTCCAGAAACGGGATTGCCTTCTCTCCGAAACTCTCAAGATAAGCTGCAGCCTGAATCCTGGTATACAGATCAGCATCATCCAGGTTTCTGAGTAAAAGTGGTATCGCTTTTTCCTCTCTAGTCGCAGCCAGTGCGGTCATGGAAAAATACTTGGAATCGCGGTCCCCTTTTTCCATGAATTTCCGGAATGGTTCGATCCCTTTATCCCCAAGAATCGTTCCCAGGCATTTCAGGATCCAGTATTTCTGCTCAAAAGGAGAATCTTTGTAATATTGATTCAAGATTTTAACTGCATTCATCCCCATCTGCATAATACCATCAGCAGCAAATTTTCTGTGATTCCAGACAGGATCGGAAAGAGCCTTGATCAGAATTTCGAGTTTAAGGGGATTCTTGATCTGTGGGAGATTCAGGATGGTGTAAAACCGCACCTTCTGATTCCCAGTCTGGATAAATCTGGTGAAAACTTCCAGAATCTCGAAATCTTCTACAGCCACCATCGTTCTGATCGACCAATAAATAATGTCCAGATTCTCGGTGGTGGTGATTGCGCTGATCAAAGGTTTAAGAACATTCTTTCTGATTGTGGTAAGTGCGAGAGAGGCTTTTCTGCGATAAATCCAGTGCTGTGAGCCGAACTGATCGATCAGGTCCCTGATCAATTTGTATTGTTGTTCAAAGGATAATGCAGAATGGATCTCCTGAATTTTTTCTTCCAATTTCTCAAAGGAGATGTTTTCGATAAATTTTTTGATGTCTGGGGTATTATCTGCCATTTTTTCTTTTCCCGAAAACCGCCAAATAGGTATAGACCCCGCTATGTAGAGGCTCTTCAATTACTATTGTTAGAGCCTCTCATCCCAAAGCCGCAGGATTTGGGACGTCCTGTCTGCGACAGGACTCCGGGGATCAATATCTGTAAGTAAATACTCGTACACTCGTATTTACTAACAGCTATAGATGGCGGAGAGGGTGGGATTTGAACCCACGGGACTTTTGACATCCACACGCTCTCCAGGCGTGCTCCTTAGACCGCTCGGACACCTCTCCGTATATTTCATTTCCTGCAGCTATAACAGCTATCCCGCTCAGCCCTGTCTGCGACAGGACTTCGGGGATCAATATCTGTAAGTAAATACTCGTTACACTCGTATTTACTAACAGCTATAGATGGCGGAGAGAGTGGGATTTGAACCCACGGTACGTTTCAGCGTACTCTCGATTTCGAGTCGAGTGCCTTAGACCAGCTCAGCCATCTCTCCGTATCATTGCGAAAAATCTAACCAGGCGTGTCAAAAATGTATTTATGCTAGGCGCCCGAGTTCGCGCAAGGCGAGGCGTACTTAAAGGTACGTTGAGCCGCGCAGGACGAGGGCAACGACGCAGAAATGCATTTTTCACACGCCGATTGGATGGCGCACCCGAGTGGGCTCGAACCACCGACCTTTGGCTCCGCAGGCCAACGCTCTATCCAACTAAGCTACGGGTGCTCCAATATTTTTGGCGGAGAGGGAGGGATTTGAACCCTCGCGGCTGTTTAGACCCTATCGGTTTAGCAAACCGACCCCTTCGACCACTTGGGTACCTCTCCGTTTTTTTTCTCCGAAAATCCACTCTTGGGATCCTCCAGTTTGTCAAATAGCTCGGATGATAGGCGCCCGAGTCCGCGCAAGGCGAGGCGTACTTGACGTACGTTGAGCCGCGCAGGACGAGGGCAACGACGCAGCCGGGCTATTTCACAAACTGGTTGGCGGAGGGACAGGGATTCGAACCCTGATGGCTTTCGCCTTACCGGATTTCAAGTCCGGCCCCTTAGCCATTCGGACATCCCTCCGAAATATTGCGGGTTATAGTTTAATGTCAATTAGATGAATTTGTCAATTATTTTCCTTCTCAGATAAATTTATAGAGACGTGCCATGACCTGCCATTGTAAAGGCGCGCCATAGCGCACCTCAACAATGGCAGGTCTCAACTGTAGATTCTGGTATAATATCCAAAAATCATCCGGAGAAAACAGTGGGAAGTTATCTTGAAATCAATCTCGATAAAATCAGGCAGAATGTCAGCACAGTTTCCTCCATCTGCCGAAGATATGGAGTCACACTATATGGCGTGACCAAAGTCTTCTGCGCTGATCCTCGAATTGTGAAGAGTTTTCTGGACGGAGGAGTCGCCGGCCTCGCTGATTCCAGGATCGAGAACATTATTAAATTGAAGGAACTCAACACTGGACTGCCTCTGATGCTTCTACGCCTCTCGTCCCAGTCCGAAGCCAGGGATGTGGTCACGCTCTGCGATTTATCCCTCAATTCCGAGATCTCCACCTTAAAAGCACTGGACAGAGCAGCCAGAGAATTTGACCGTGTGCATGAAACAGTTATTATGGTCGATCTAGGCGATCTGCGGGAAGGAGTGCTGCCTGACAAACTTTTCGAACTGATCGCTGAAGCTGTATTATTCAAAAATCTCAGGATCATCGGCCTCGGAACCAATGCCGCCTGTTTCGGAGGTGTGATTCCTACGCCCGAAAACATGGGACAACTGCTGAATTTGAAGCATCAGGTTGAGCGAAAATTCAAGCTGAAACTTCCTTTCGTTTCAGGAGGAAATTCCAGCGCTCTGCCACTTCTGCAGTCCGGTAAAATGCCTGCGGGAATCAACAATTTCAGGGTCGGGGAAGCAATCGCCCTTGGCAGGAATGTGATCGACCGCTCACCTTATCCGGGAACCACACAGGACACTTTCGTTTTTAAAGGTGAGATCGTGGAATATCGCGACAAACCCTCGGTGCCGATCGGTGACCGGGGTCAGAACGCCTTCGGCGAAACTGAAGAATTTCCTGAACGCGGAATCATCAGGAGGGCGATTGTCGCTGCAGGAAGACAGGATCTGAAGCCGGACGGGATGATGCCTGCAGACTCACTCGTCTCAGTGCTGGGCGGATCGTCAGATCATCTGATCCTGGAAATCAGAGGCCGGAAAAACCGGTACAAGGTCGGGGATTTTCTGGAATTTTACCCGAATTACGGCAGTCTGCTGGCATTAATGACTTCGCCGTATATAAAAAAAGTATATGTATGATCTTTGCAAGGGTGAACGGCAGTTCACTCTTACGAAAAAAGCCGTTCGCCCCGACAAAGACATTGTCATGATAAAAATCAATTGCGATCTAACGAATTTCGTCCGGGAAAACCAGCTCAACATCGTCCTGTTCGAGCCGGAAATCCCACCCAATGCGGGAAATGTAGCCCGCCTCTGCGCAGCCACCGGGTCGTCCTTGTTTTTAGTCGGAAAGCTCGGTTTCAAGCTGGAAGACAGGCATCTGAAGCGGGCAGGCCTCGATTACTGGCCCAAGGTGGACTTGTACCATCTGGAATCCCTGGACGAACTCTGGCTGAAATTTTCCAGAGACTGCTTCTACCTGGTCAGCACCAAAGGAAAAATCAGCTATACAAAAGTCTGCTACCGCAAAGGAGACTTCCTGGTTTTCGGCAAGGAAAGCGCAGGACTTCCAGCAGATTTTCTGGTCGACAACCTGGACCGCACAATCACGATCCCGATGCCTGGGGAAATCCGTTCTCTCAATCTTTCCTCGTCCGCGGCCATTGTAGCTTATGAAGCACTCAGGCAGATTCACGGATGGTAGAGGAAAAAAAATAAGTGATGAGCAATTCTATTGATTATCGTTTCCAATACACATATTACTTGTCTATCTGCCTTAAAAAAAATATAATGTTGCCTGATGGATCCAATCATACCGAATCGAGGTAATCATGAAAAAAATGCTGCTGTTGCTTCTTTGCATCTTCACATTCTCACTCGCTGCCGCTACCGAAGAGGAGTTGTCTAAAAAATACGGCCCCCAGCCTGCAGGTACAGGTGAAACGAAAATCACGCTGAATTCTACTGAAGTAGCTCAGTTGATCGCATCAATCACCTGGGAAACCAACGACAAAGCCACTTCCATCGGAGACCCCAAGGCAAAAAAGGGCGGAACTTTCAGCTGGGGCCTGACTGGCTATCCTCCAACATTGAGGACTGAAGGTAAAAATTCAGCCACTACTTTCAACACCTTGATGGGAGGACTGGTTTATGAGACCCTGCTGAGCCTCGATCAGGTGACTTCGAAATACACACCGGCCCTGGCAGATAAATGGTCGATCGGACCCGATAAAAAGACATTCTTTTTTCACATCGATCAGAGGGCCCGCTGGCAGGACAAAACTCCTGTCACCGCCTATGACTATGTGGCGACCTGGGATCTGGAAACCAGCCCTGACATCGAAGATCCGTTCATCAATGAATACTATAACAAGTTCGAGCGCCCGGTAGCCTTCTCCCGGGAAATTCTAATGGTTAAAACAAAAGAACTGGAATGGAGGCTCTTTCTGTCCGCTGCGCTGATGAACGTGCTTCCGCAGCATATCATCGGTGAAATGACAGTGAAAGACTATATGACCAAATTCCAGGACAAAATGATGCTCGGTTCAGGCCCTTATAAATACAAGGAAAGCCGTACCAACGAGTTCATTGTGCTGGAACGGAACCCTGAATGGTGGGGAGTCTCCCTGCCTGTGAATCTCGGCACCTGCAATTTTGATCAGATCAAATTCTTCTTCTTTAAGGACGACACTCTGATCAAGGAAAAATTCAAGAAAGGCGAACTGGATTTCCTTTATATAAACAAAGCCCTGGACTGGTTCGAGGATTTCACGCCCGACAAGATTGCTGCGATTAAAAACAACTGGATTGTCAGGCAGCGCGTCTTCAATCAGAAACCCGAAGGTTCAGGCGGACTCGCCTACAATATGAGGACTGAACCTTTCAGCGATATCAGAGTCAGGCAGGCCTTATACTACCTCTACAACAGGGAAAAACTCAATGAAAAACTCTTTTTCAAGGAATACAAACTCAAAGATTCATTGTTTCCAAATACCCGTTATGAAAATCCCGGCAATCCTAAAATCCGCTTCAACCGGGAAAAGGCGATCGAGCTGCTGGAGGCGGCAGGCTGGAAGCAGGAAAGCCTGAACAATGACGGCTACATGGTCAAAGACGGCAAAGTATTCGAACTGGACCTAGACATCTATTCCGATGACACCAGAATCCAGACCATACTCCAGGAAGACCTCAAAGCAGTCGGCATCAAGCTCAATCTGAGACAGGTCACCTGGCCTGCCCATATCAAAGATATGGGAGAGCGTAATTTTAAAATCGCGGAAGTCAATTACTCAGGTACTCTTTTCCCGAATCCGGAAAGCGCATATCACAGCAAGTGGGCTGACCAGAAGAACACCTCGAACATCTATGGATTCAAAAACCAGCGTGTCGATGAAATCTGCGAACTGTACAACAAGGAATTTGATCTTGACAACCGGACAAAACTTCTGCAGGAACTGGACGGGATCATCACAAACCAGTATATCCTGGCTCTGAACTGGTACTCTGATAATTCCAGGCTCCTCTTCTGGAATCGCTTCGGCACTCCGGAACCGGTTCTTTCACGTTTCAACGACTATACTTCGGCTCTCTTCTACTGGTGGTTTGACCCTGACAAGGACAAAGCCCTTCAGGATGCAATGAAAGACCAGAAATCACTGCCTGCCCTCCCCGAAGAAGTAAAATACTGGGAAAAATTTTCCAAGGATTTTAAAATACAGTAACTGACAGGTCTAAGATGCTGACTTATTTCATCCGCAGACTCATGATGGTGATTCCGACTTTCATCGGGATCACTTTTCTCTGTTTTACAGTGATGCGCTTTGTGCCTGGCGGTCCTGTGGAAATGGCGATCATCCGTTACCAGCAGATGCAGGCCCAGGGAGAAGCCGGCTCTACTGCAGCCACTGACAACAAAGGCAACAGCCAGGTCTCTGATGAAATGGTCGAGAAACTCAAGAAAATCTATGGATTCGACAAGCCCTTCTGGCTGGCCTACCTGATCTGGCTCAAAAACCTGTGCCTGCTTGACATGGGAGATTCGGATACTTATGCGCAACCGGTCTGGTCTGTAATCGTGGAGCGCTTCCCGATTTCGATCCGTTTCGGGATTACCGGATTCCTGCTTTCATATATGATCTGCATTCCACTCGGTGTATATAAAGCCATCAAGCACGGCTCGTCTTTCGATATTCTGAGTTCCGCTCTCGTGTTCATCGGCTATTCAGTTCCCGGATGGGTCGCAGGCATTGTTCTGCTGGTGCTTTTTGGAGGAGGCTCGTTCTGGAATCTATTCCCGCTCGGCGGGATTCACTCTCAGGGCTATGAAACCCTGTCTTTTTTTGCGCAGTGCAAAGACACGGTCTGGCACCTGGTGCTGCCGGTATTTGCCTATATGCTGGGATCGTTCGCCTCAATGACCATCCTGATGAAAAACTCGCTGATGGAAAACCTTGGCATGGATTATGTGCGCACTGCCTATGCCAAAGGCCTGTCTGAAAAAGTGGTGATCTTCAAGCATGCCTTCCGGAATTCCCTGATTCCCATTGCCACAGGTTTCGGCGGAGCTTTTTCCCTGGTCCTGGCCGGATCGTACCTGATCGAAAAAATCTTCAACATCAACGGCTTCGGACTGCTCGGCTATGAATCCCTGATCGCCAGGGATTACCCGGTTACGCTTGGCATCCTGGTCATTTCATCGATTCTGAGGCTGCTCGGCAATATTCTCTCTGATTTTCTTTACTGTGTGATCGACCCGAGGATCAGGCTGGAATGAAGATTACCTATACTGAAAAAATTCTGCTGACTTTTTTTTCTCCGCTGCTTGTCAAACGGATCAGAAAATTCAAGACTCTCAGGCGGGGTTATTATTCGTTTCTGATCATCACAGGTCTTTATTTTCTCTCCTTTTTTTCGGAGTATTTCATCAACGGCAATGCCCTGATCGTAAAATACGACGGCAGTTATTACTTCCCGATATTCAGGACAATCCCCCTGAAAAAGGAGATCATCAGGCTTGACACTGAAGCACGCAAGGCTTATACGGCGCTGAGGGACAAATACGACTCAAATCCGGAGGAAGAGCAGGCCAGGCTGAAACCTGAACTTGATGCCCTGAAATTGAAATATGAGAAATACGAAGAACAGAAAAAATACTCTCAGAATTACAGGCTGCTGAAGAAGCTTTTTTCCACCCAGAATGAAGGAAACTGGTTGATCCTGCCGATTTATCCCTACAGCCCCAATGAAAACCTGCTGGATGAGCTTGTCTCCAATCCGCCCACCCATCCGGACAATATTCATTTTTTTGGTACTGACGACCGGGGAAGGGATGTCTTTGCCAGACTGGTGTATGGCTTCAGAATTTCCATGTCCTTCGCACTGATTTTGACTCTGATCAGCTATATCATCGGCATCGCAGTCGGTGCATTTCTCGGCTATTACGGAAAAAAAATCGATTTCTTCGGAGTCAGGCTCATCGAGATCTGGTCAGGACTGCCATTTCTGTATACGGTTATGATCGTCAGCTCTATCGTCATCCCCAGCTTTTTCCTTCTGATCTTCATTCTGACCTTCTTCAGCTGGATGGGAGTGAGCTATTATATCCGGGGTGAGTTTCTGCGAGAAAAGTCAAAGGATTATGTGCTGGCAGCTGTTGCCATCGGCTTATCCGACCGGCTGATCATCTTCCGCCACATCCTGCCCAACGCGCTTACACCAGTGATTGCTTTCCTGCCGTTTACCATAGTCGGAGCCATCAGCTCCCTTGTCTCGCTCGATTTTCTTGGTTTCGGCCTGCCGCAACCCACGCCCAGCTGGGGAGAACTGCTCGGGCAGGGATCAAGAGCTCTCAACTGCTGGTGGCTCGGGCTGGCTCCTGTTTCAGCTCTTTTTTTGACACTGATGCTGGTTACATTTATCGGCGAAGCGATCCGCGAGGCATTTGATCCGCGGATTTACTCCCGCCTGAGATAACGGAGGAATTTTGGAGAGAAAGGAACTGCTTAAGGTCAGGAATCTGAAAACCTATTTTTACATCCCTGATGGAATCGCCAAAGCAGTTGATGATGTTTCATTCGACCTCTACCAGGGCGAAATCCTCGGCATTGTAGGTGAGTCTGGCTCAGGCAAATCCCAGACATCTCTCTCAATACTTCGTCTGATTCCTGACCCTCCAGGCAGGATCGCCGGAGGAGAAATCGTTTTCCGCGGGCGGGACCTCCTGAAACTTTCCTGGGAAGAAGTACGGGCAGTTCGCGGTAATGAGATTGCCATGATTTTCCAGGAACCCATGACTTCGCTGAATCCGGTTTTTTCGATAGGCATGCAGGTGATGGAGCCGATCATTCTGCATCAGAAGAAGACTCCTCAGGAAGCAAGAATCCTGGCTACCCAGATGCTCGAGCTGGTGGGAATTCCGGACGCAGGGAAAAGGCTCGATGATTACCCGCACCAGTTTTCAGGCGGCATGCGCCAGCGGGTGATGATTGCCATGGCACTGGCCTGCAATCCATATCTCCTGATTGCTGACGAGCCCACCACAGCACTGGATGTCACCATTCAGGCTCAAATCCTGGACCTGATGGTGCGCCTCAAAAACCAGCGGCCTGAATCAGCGATCATTTTGATTACCCACAATCTCTCAGTGATCGCTGAAACCAGCCACAGGATTGCAGTCATGTACTGCGGAAAAATCCAGGAAATCGCAGACACTGAAACACTTTTTGCCGAGCCCTTCCACCCTTATACAAGGGGGTTGATGGAATCGATCCCATCCCTGGAATCTAAAAAAAAGCGCCTTAACGCCATTCCGGGCAACGTACCTGATATCATGAATCTACCTGCAGGGTGCAGTTTTTCTACCCGCTGCAAGGATAAATTCGGACCCTGCGAAAAAAAGATCCCTGACCTGATTGAGATAAAACCCGGGCATCAGGTGAGATGTCATTTGTATAGGAGCAAGGTTTGAATAAACTGCTGGAAATCAAAGATCTGAAAATGTACTTCCCGGTACTCGGCGGAGTTTTCAGGCATGTCGTGGCAACCGTCAAGGCTGTGGACGGAGTGAGCTTTTCAGTGAATCAGGGGGAAACGCTCGGACTGGTCGGGGAATCAGGCTGCGGCAAGACTACTGTAGGGCGGACTATCATCAGGCTTAATCAACCGACAGACGGCAGTATCCTGTTCCATGATCCGGACAAAGGCGAAGTTGAACTCGCACATCTTAGCAGAGCTGAACTGCGACCTTACAGAGCCTCAATCCAGATGATCTTTCAGGACCCTTATTCCTCTCTCAATCCCAGGCTTACAGTCGGGAACATCATCGAAGAACCGATGCAGGTGCATCCTCAAAAAATCAATTTCAAATCCAGCCTCGATAAAGTAACCTGGCTGCTTGAAAAAGTCGGACTCTCGCCTGAGCATGCCTTCAGATATCCGCATGAATTTTCCGGCGGACAGAGGCAAAGAATCGGGATCGCCAGAGCCCTCTCCACAAACCCCAGCCTGATCATCGCCGACGAACCTGTCTCTGCCCTGGACGTTTCGGTGCAGGCACAGGTGATCAATCTGATGCAGGATCTGCAGGAAGAGTTTGGTTTGAGCTATATTTTCATAGCCCACGATCTTTCTGTGGTCAAGCATATCTCACACCGCATTGCAGTAATGTATCTTGGAAATATCGTGGAAATCGGTCCGGCAGAAGATGTGTACAACAGGCCCAAACACCCTTATTCACAAGCTCTGCTGGCTGCAGTGCCGATACCGGACCCCAGGAAGAAGAACAGGGAAAAACCGGTGCTGGGCGGTGATGTGCCTTCCCCTCTTGCCAAGCCGTCAGGTTGCGGATTCCGCACCCGCTGCCCGGCCTGCCAGCCGGAATGCGCAGAAACCATTCCAGCACTCAAAGAAATTTCACCTGAGCACTGGACTGCGTGCCATTACATTTAGTGGCTGTTAAATTTGAACAAAGTGAAAATTTTACAGCCGCTTAACCCCCGAAGTCCTTTAGAACGGAGTGGGGTATATTGAACGATTTCCAAATCATTACTTATTCAACATTGGAAGTTAGTAGGTTAGTAAGTTAGTATGTTGGTATGTTGCAGAATTTTTCCGTACATACAAACTTCCATCAGCAATCAAATGTTGTACTGTAAGCTGCATGTAATATTAACATACTAACCTGAAAAGGAGCTTAAGCGATTAGTTGTATGAAAAAAGCCATACGCTTCATCCACACCGCTGACTGGCACATCGGTTATCCTTTCACAGGCATCGGCAGATCGGACTCAGCCCTGCAGGAGAAACTTCTTTCCGCATCATTCAATTCCATCAGAAATATCTTTGAGCTCGCCAGATCCGAGCAGGTTGATTTCATCCTGATTGCAGGCGATGTCTTTGAAGATGTCCAGTATTCACAGCTGATCCCGCTTAAATATGGGAAGCTCCTGGCTGAGGCTCCGCCGGTCTTCATCGCCTGCGGAAACCATGATCCACTGCCCTGGGACTTCAAGCTGCCTCCCAATGTGCACTTGTTTTCCGAACGCTTCAGCACTGTAGAACTGGACAGCGTTTTCGGTAAAATCGCGATCACTGGAATCTCACATCCGCAGAAAAACATCGAATCAGATCTGACCACAGGCTTTCCCGAAAAGATCCAGGGAGACGTCTTTCTCAGGATCGGACTGATACATTGTAACCTGACAGAAATCTCTCCTGAATACAATTATGCACCGACCACCAGGAAAAGGCTGCTGGAGCTGCCGGTAGACATCTGGTGCCTTGGACACATCCATCAAAAAACAATGGTTTATAACGAGCGGAACCGTGTGATCCTCTATCCTGGAACTCCGCAGGGAAAAAAGTCCAAATATTCCGGACTGTGCGGGTGTTATCTCGTGGAAATCGATGAAAACAGGAAAATCGATGCCCGTTTCATAGCCACCGCAGATGCAGAATGGCTGGAAATAACTGCAACTTTGGACGACCTTTCACAACTTCCGGAACTGATCGAAAAGAGCTCTGTAATCGGGCTGGCTTCTGTCAGGCTCTGCAAGCTGCGCCTCACATTGCCGGCAGGAGTCCAAATCCCTCCGGATTTTCTGACTTCTGACGGGAAAAACTACTTCTATGATCTCGAAATAAATCATCCCAGGGAATTTCTCACCCCTCTGGAAGATCAGATTCAAACACTGCTTTCAGAGATTTGTGACGGACATTCCGACCTGCCGTCGTTTCAATCTGTCAGGAACGAGATTCAGTCTCTTTATTCTGAATGCGGTCAAACCCCTGACTGGCCGAAACTGACACAGGAAGCTGAAAAACTGGCGACTGAACTATTGTTCCATGAAGATTAAACGGGCTTTTATCGGAAATTTCAGGCCATTGTCAGATAAGGAATTCCTGTTTTCCAGAGGATTCAACTTTATTTTTGGCGAGAATGAGGCAGGCAAGACCAGCCTGTTCAATTTTTTCCGTTTCTTCTTTTTTTATAAAGGCAAAAAGGGCATCACAAAAAATTCGCCTCTCTCAGCTCTGAAAGATGATCTGGATGGGTGCAGCGGCGAGATGAATCTGGAAGAAGCAGGCGAAATCCAGAGAATTGTAAGATCCGGAAAAAAAACCGAACCGAAAAGCCTTAGCGGGATATTCGACTGGGACGAACGGAAATATTTTAATATTTTCAGCCTGACCCTTTCCAGCATTGAGACCCTTAAAAACGACCCTGTCCACCCTTTTTACAGCCTTCTTTCAGGTTCCAGAGGTGTCAATCTGGGTCAAGTGGAGAAAGAACTGAGCTGCAGGCTGGAAGCTCTGCACACTGACCGTTCCCAGAAAAAGCCTATGGATGTTTCGCGATCTGTGGTTAATAATCTGGAACAGAAATTAGAACTGCAGAGATTGAAATCAGCTCAGCTCAAGCCTCTTACACAGGAATTGAACACTCTCTGCGCAGAGAAAACAAAGCTGGAGGAACTGCTCCAGAAAATCAGCACAGAGCAGAAATTATCCAGTCTGAGAAAAAAACTTGTGGAAGATCACGCGAAGATTCAGGCTGAACTCAAGGAATGGGATCTGAATCCGGAGCTTCTGGCATCGCTTTCATACCGCCTCAGCGGTTTAGCGGAAAAAAAACCGATTCTGACAGGTGCCTTCGGATTAAAGGAAAAACTGACCAGGCTTTACGGCGAACGGGAAAAACTGATCCAGGAATCTCAACTTCTCCAGGAAGAATCAGACCTGATGTCGCAATCCCTTCTGCGTAAAGAATTCAAGCTGAGTCATCAAAATCTGTTTAAATTTCTTTATCTGATTATCCCTCCTTTGCTGATCGCTCTGTTTGTCCTGTCCGGAGCAAGCTACTGGCTGCTGGCGCTGCTCCTTTCCGCTTTCTGTTTCGCAGCCTGGCGGCAGTCGGTTTCCGGAGCCAGGGAAGCTGAGAAAAACCTGGATTCTGCCAGGCAGCTTGTAACTATTCAGGAGAAATTCGAGAAAATTCAAGCCAGGCTGGAATCGACTGAGCTAGAATACAGGGAAATCATTTGCCTGAACAAACTTCCTGAAGAACATTCCAGTGCTCTAGAAATCCTGCGCAGGGAAGAACATAAAGAGATCATCCATGATCAGGAAATCCTGGAGATCCAAATCCTCATTGATCGCATCAGGGACAGAATTCCTGAGTTTTCCATGCCCTCTTTCATTCCAGCGGAAAGCGAACTTTATTTAAAAATCATTGCAGAACTTCAGAACATCACAGGCAAACAGCACGAACTGCGGCATAACCTGCAATTGATTGAACTGCAGCTTTCCACCCTGCCTGAGGTAAAAAATACAGACACTCTGGAGCAGGAAACACGCGATAAAATCCAGGCTTTGACAGCCAAAATCACTGACCTGAATCTCAGGATCAGAGACAATTCAGGCCAGGACCCCGAAATTCTCAGTCAGGAACTGGAAACTGCCAGAAGCAGGCTGGCTTTGCAGCTTAATGAATACGGCAGCCTCAGGATCGCTCTCTATTTTGTGCAGACAATCAAAAAAAAGATGGAAGATAAAATGCAGCCTGCTACACTGGACATTGCAGGCAGGTTTTTAGAAAAAATCACAGCCGGGAAATACAATTCCATAGTCAAGACACAGGAGGATTTCCTGATAATGGATAAGCTTGGAAAAAGCTTGAATCTATCCATCCTGAGCACAGGCACCTTTGCACAGCTTTATTTCGCGCTCTCAGCTGCTTATCTCACTTCCCCGCCAGGCCTGGAAAACGACAAATCCATGGACCTGCCCCTGTTCATTGACGAAGCCTGGGCAGTCTTTGACGAGAAAAGGGCTGAAGCAGCCCTGGAAATCCTGCTGGAAATCTCCCGCAAAAACCAGGTGTTCTTCTTCTCCTGCCACAGGTATCTGCTGGACATCTACAAAAAGCTCGCGCCTGACGGAAACATAGTTGAATTGAATCAATAAATCAGAAAACAGGGTTGACACACGGGTCAACCCTTATAGAATGATAGAATGAAATTTCTGTAAGGGCGGACCCCTGTGTCCGCCCCATCTCACTTGTATAAAATGGATTTCCACTTTGCTAATTCTGCTGTATCCTGATTCTAAAACTTGTCAGAGGTGTGCCATGAAACTCATGCTCTGCTCTCTGCTCACATTTTGTCTCTGCGCTGCCACAGCAGCTCCGCTTGACCCTGGCTGCAGACAGGTGATCCTGGTCCTCAGCCGCGACTGGAGCGAAATCCATGGAAGGATGTTCCTGTTTGACAAAGGCTCGCACTGGACCGAATACAGGGGAGACATCCCTGTCACGCTCGGGAGAAGCGGGCTGGGCTGGGGGCTCGGGCTGCATCCCGCCAATCTTCCAGGACCCGAAAAGCGGGAAGGAGACGGCAGGGCTCCGGCAGGGATCTTTTCCATCGGCGACTGCATGGGATATGCGCCGGCTCCTCCGTTTCAGACAGCGTATAAATACGTCCACACTTTACCAAGCATTCTGGGCATAGATGACCCTGAATCGCAGTATTATAACCAGATAATCGATACCGCTGGGCTTCCGCAGGGAGTCACCTGGAAATCCTTCGAAACAATGAGAAGGGATGATATCCTCTACAAATGGCTGTTTGTAGTCAATCACAATCCATTGCGAATCCCGCAGATGGGAAGCCTGATCTTCATCCACATCTGGCGGGGTTCCGACAAATCCACCTCAGGCTGCACAGCCATGTGCGAATATGACATGCTCGACCTGATGCGCTGGCTCGACCGGTCCAGATCACCGCTCCTCGTGCAGATGCCGGTGGAAGCCTATCAGAAGTACCGGAAAGCCTGGAAACTGCCGGATGTCAAACTCTAATCCACTTGTGCATTAGCCGGAAACGATTTAAAATAGTAATGCAATGATACTTAGTTGCCTGCTTGTTCACGGCACGATGTTGGTAAGTTAGTATGTTAGTAAGTTGGTATGTGGAAGAATACTGCAAATCGGCCGGCAATATTTTATTTCAGGAGGACTGATGAACACAAATTTCAGGGGCAAACATTTCATCGACACTGACGAATTCACCAGAGAAGAAGTTGATACAATGCTGGAGGCTTCCAGTTACCTGAAGCTGAAATTCGCATTGGGAGAGCAGCATCGCCTGCTGCAGGACAAGACGGTTTTCATGATGTTCTTCGAGCAGTCCACCAGGACCAGGAACTCGATGGAGGCCGGCATCACCCAGCTCGGCGGGCACGCCCACGACCTGACACCGGACAAGATGCAGCTGTCTCATGGCGAATCAGCGAAGGATACCGCCGAAGTGCTGTCCCGGATGGGTCACGCCATCGCCTGCCGCAACTGCTTTTTCGGATACGGTGAGAAGAACGAGCTCGGCAATAATTACTTGCGCGAACTGGCCAAATATTCCCAGATTCCGATCTTGAGCCTCCAGGACGACTGGTATCACCCGATGCAGTCCCTGGCAGACCTGCTCACGATCCAGGAGAAGTTCGGAAAAAACCTCAAAGGGCTGAAAATCTGCATTTCCTGGGCTTATGCCACCAGCCACGCCAAACCCCTGTCTGTACCGCAGAGCCAGATCCTGCTCTTCCCGCGCTATGGCATGGATGTCGTAGTAGCAGGGCCAAAAGAATTCCCCTTTATCCCGGAAATAGTGGAAAAAGCCAAAAAAAACGCTGAAAAACACGGCGGAAGCATTAAATTTGTAGACAACATGGAAGAAGGATTCCGCGGCGCTCATATAGTGATCCCTAAGAACTGGGGAGGATTCCTGGGAGTCGAAGTTCCTCCTGGTCAGTCCCGCATCAAACACCTGTCCACTGACGACGGCAAAAAAGTCATGAAAGCCAATCTGGAAAAATACAAGCACTGGATCTGTGACGAGAAATTGATGGGCATCACTGATAAGCAATCAGTCTACATGCACGCTCTGCCGGCGGATCGCGGCAAAGAAGTGGTGGACAGCGTGATCGACGGTGAGCATTCAATCGTGATCGACGAAGCGGAAAACCGGATCCATACGGCAAAGGCTGTGATGGCGTTGACCATGGGAGGGCGTCCTTAGCAACAGCGAACGTTGCAACAACCAATTCTGCACTGCATGATGTTAGTAAGTTGGCAGGTTTGTAGGTTAGTATGCTGAAAAATAGCTTTTCCCAACATACAAACTTACCAACCTACTAACATACCGACTTCTTGGAGTTTATCAGAACACAGCTTACTCATCATCCTTTTCCGAGAGAAACAGGCCGGTAAGATTATTATGTGAGGGAAAAACAAGGTCTTTATGGATTTCCTGCCCGTTCGTGAGACAATAGATCGGAATAGTCCGAAAGGCTTCGCTCAGATTAATCAGAAATCCGAATTTTTTGGTTTCATCAAGCTTGGTGATGATGCAGCCCTTGGGATTGGCGCGGCTGAATTTCTTTAAAATATTCTCCTGGTCAGCTTCCTTGGAGCCGGCAGTGAGAACCAGGAAATTGCTCAGTTCCGGAATTGCGAGCTCTTCGCACATGCTGGTGATTTCATGAGGGTCATTCGGGCTTCTGCCTGGAGTATCGATGAAAATCAGGTTATAGCCATCCTGGCAGTATTTCCGCACTTTTTCCTTGGTCATCTTCTCGCGTTCCGGAAGGTCGCAATCGATAACCTCCACTGGAATTCCGAGAATCTCCCCGTGCTTTAAAAGCTGCTCTGTCGCACCAATGCGGTATGTGTCCAGCGTAATGAAAACAATCTTCAGATTTTCATGTGAAAGTTTCCACTTGGCGGCCATTTTGGCGATTGTCGAGGTTTTGCCTGTCCCGGTGGGACCGATCAGGGAGATCACCTGGCACTGCCCCTGGTACAATTCAAAGTTTTTGATGCTGACAAGATTCTGCAGTTCTTCTTTGAACAGTTCTGAAAGCGACCAGCTGAAGCTGTTTCCCCTTTTTTTCAGGGTTTCAGCGATATTGGCACAGATTTTCTGGACTTTCTCAGGTTTCACCCGGTGCAGGGTCAGTTTTTCACCCAGCTGACGCACTTCAAGCGGTAAAGTATCAAGGCCGAACCTGCTTTCCGGATTTTCCGGAGCCAATACGCTGTTCTGAAGGTCATCCAATTTTTTCTTGATACTGCTGACTTGATCGCCGATTCCTTCCAGAGCCTCGGATTTGCTGTGGGGTTCCTTCAGCAATGCATCCGGTTTTTCTTTGATTTCAGGTTTGGGTTCAGAATTTTTCCTGCCCTTATCGACCAGCTTGAGAATTTTTTTTATGTTCTCCAGATCAGGTGGGGCTTGACATACAATCACAGGTTTCTCTTTTTCGGATTTTACTCTGCTGGATTCAGGCTTGGTCGGTTCGACGGGCTTCTCCGGGGTCACAGTGATCTCGATTTCCCGCCTCCTGAAAAAACCGAAAAATCCACCTTTTTTGACCTCGCGCCTTCCGATCACCTTGATCCGGCAATTGAAGGCAAGACTAGCCTTAAGTTGAGCTTCACTATATGTAGGTGCGGAAAACGTCTGGTGATTCGATTCGTTCATTAATTTGCCGTCACAGCTTCTGGAGAGCTGTTTGATCTTTCAGGATAAAAAACCTGGGTTTTCATTAATTTTACTACTCCCTTTTCAAAATTTCATCTAATCGAAAAAAAACTGCTCAACCGCTTCAGAATACTGTGCCCTGCATCGGGTTTGTATTCTGAAGCTCCCAGTACTACTTCACCAATCCCGCGCAGGTTTCTCGTGACTTCTGCAGCCGGGCTCAGAATGTAAAAAGGCTGCATCTTCTGAGTGGATTCCCGAACCAGTGGTTCATCAAGTATGATGCCGGCCAGCTTCAGATCCTTCTTCAGAAATTTCTTTGCTGTGGCGCAGAGTTTGTGGAAAAGCATTCTGCCATGCTTTTCGATCCGGATCCGATTCATGATCACAGTGATTTTACCCTGATAATTGGCCTGGCTCAAGGCTTTGACCACACCATAGCTGTCAGCGATCGAAGCCGGTTCATCGGTCACGATCAGCACCACCTGGTCGGCCAGAGTAAGGAATCCCAGCACATTCTGAGAAAGACCGGCTCCGGTATCGATCAATAAAATCTCTCCCTCATACTGCAGCGAGGCGATTTCCCCGATCAGGTTGCGCCGCTCGGTTTCGCTCAGATTGGCAAGGTCGGCAATCCCGGAAGCTCCGGAAATCAATTTCAATCCCATGGGGCCGGGCTGAATGATCTCTTTGAGACTCTTTTGCCCCCTGATCACCTGCAGCAGAGTGCCTGAAGGCTTCACCCCCAGGATCACGTCTATGTTTGCAAGGCCTAAGTCAGCGTCCATCAGGATCGTTTCCAGCCCTCTGGACGAAAAATACAGCCCCAGGTTGGCGCTGATGGTGCTCTTTCCCACCCCGCCCTTCCCGGATGTGACAGCCAGTATCTGCCTGAGCCTGGGAGGAGGCATTTCACCCGCGCTGTCGATCAGGCTCTGCAGCAGGGTGGCTCTCTCCTTGAGCTCGCGCTCCCTGGTTTTCTTTGCCATCATCACCCTCAATCCGCTCGCCTGGTCTTTCATATTTCGATCATCCCCAGAGTGTTGACTTCAATATTCGGCTGCAGTTCCAAAGTAGACAGGACTACGATTCCAGGGGCAAGCCTGTCGAACAAATCCTTCACCATCTTCCGCAGGTCCGGCGAAGTCAGAATGATGCAGGGCGAAATCTTTTTCTCGCTCAGACTTCCGAACAGTTTATCCATGGAAGAACGGATTTTTTTCATAGTCCCGCTGTCTAACGCTATGTGCTGGTCTGATTCGTCCGGTCCCTGGAGGCTATTCCGGAAAAGTTCCTCGAGTTCCGGATCGAGCGTGATTACATGCACCAATCCGTCACGGGCGAATTTCTGGGTGATCAGCGGAGCCATCCTGATCCGGCAGAGCTCGGTCAGTTCCCCTGCAAACAAAGTTGCCGACGACTTGCAGCGCTCCATGATTCCTTCGAGTATCAAGACCATGTTACGGATCGAGATGCCCTCACGGAGGAGATTCTGAAGCACTTTCAAGAGCACTCCCTGCTCATAGGCCTTGGTCTTCCTGACTTCTTCTATCAGAGACGGATAATTTTTCTCCAGATTCTTTAGAATATCCTTCAATTCTTCCTGACCCAGGATCTGAAAAGCAAAGTGCCTGATGACCTCGGTCAGGTGAATGGTAAGTATGGCCGGCACATCCAGGACAGTATACCCTTCCTGTTCGGCTTTTTCACGATTCTCCTCATTCACCCAGACTGCCCGGGATCCGGAAATCGGTTCCTTGATTTCAGTCCCCTCGATCAGATTGCCTGATTCTTTGAGACCCATCACCAGATACTGCTTCAGCATCAATTTACCGCGTCCCGCCTCGAATCCCTTGATTTGAATCGTATATTCGTTCATCTCCAGATTGATGTTGTCCCTGATTCTGACCGACGGCACTATCAATCCGAGTTCCAGGGCAGTGTTGCGCCTGATCGTCTGGACCCTGTCCTGCAGATCACCGCCGGATTGCACATCAAACAGCGGCACAAGCCCATAACCCAGTTCCAGTTCCAGGGGCTCTATCTGCAGAAGAGCTGCAACATCTTCGCTCTTTTTTTTCTTTTCCTGATTCATCTTCGCGGTCTCTTCCTCGGACGGGCGCCAGAGCTCTTCGGCTTTCTTGCGTTTCAGGGCAAATCCAAGCGAGACAGCCATCAAAGCCAGCATCAGGAATGAGAGAGTGGGCAACCCGGGTGTGAAACCGAGTGTAGCAAGAAGAGCGGCGATGATGAAGTAGACCTTGGGTTCTACAAGAAATTGTGAGATCAGGTCCCTGCCCAGATTGGATTCTGATGCAGCCCTGGTCACGATCAAGCCTGTGGCAGTGGAGACGAGCAGAGCAGGAATCATTGTCACCAGTCCGTCTCCGACGGTCAAAAGGGTATAAGTCTGAGCAGCTAGAGCAATGCCCTCACCCCGCTGAAACACTCCTATGATCAAGCCTCCGATGATATTCACGACAGTGATCAGGATGCAGGCAATGGCATCACCCTGCACGAACTTGGATGCTCCATCCATAGCTCCGTAAAAATCCGCTTCCCGCTTGATGTTCTGGCGCTTTTCCCTGGCCTGGTCTGCATCGATCAGGCCGTTCTGCAATTCAGCATCCACACTCATCTGCTTGCCTGGCATGGCATCCAGAATGAACCGTGCCGCCACTTCCGCCACTCTGGTCGCCCCGCGTGTAATCACTATGAACTGGATAATGACCAGTATGATGAAAATGACGATTCCGACCACATAATTCCCTCCCACTACGAAATCCCCGAAAGCGCGCACGATTTTGACGTTGAAGGCGACTCCCTGGAGCAGAATCAACCGGGTGGTGGAAACATTCAGAGCCAGCCTGAATAAAGTGATGAGAAGCAGAAGGGATGGAAAAACGGAAAACTCCAGTACATTCCCCAGGTACATAGAAACCAGTAGAATCGCCATGGAAATGCTGATGTTCATGGCGATCAGAATGTCGAGCAGGAAAGAGGGCAATGGAATGATCATCATCACCACTATAGAGACGATGCCGATGGAGATCAGGATGTCGCTGTTGCGCAGGAATGCGGCTAAATAAGTGTTCTCGAATTTGCGTTCCTGCATCAATCACGCCTTCTTTTCATGGGAATGATCTGGGCCAGAATCTCGGAGATAATAACATACAGTTCCGAAGGGATTTCCTGGCCCACTTCACAGTTCTTGTAGATCAGTCTTGCCACTTCCTTGCGCTCCACGATCGGTACATTATACTCCCCTGCGATTTCCTTGATCCGCTCTGCAATTTTTCCGGCTCCCTTGGCGACGACATATGGAGCGCTGTGGCGCGGATTTTCCGGATCATATTTCAGCGCGACTGCAAGCTGTGTAGGATTGGTGAGCAGGACATCTGAGGAAGGTATATCTTTCAGCGTAGCCCTCATCAGCATGCTGCGGGCGCGCTTCCGCTGTTCATGCCTGACCTGCGGATCCCCGTCAATGTCCTTGTGTTCCTGTTTCACATCATATTTAGACATTTTCAAGTTTTTCTCGTACTCATATTGCTGGTAATAATAATCGAAGATTGCAAGCACCAGAAGGGCCAGTAAGACCTGAAGCAGTATTTTCACCAGCAGCGACATCATCACAGAGATGATCATTTCCATACTCATACCTGAAAGCATGATGAAGGTCTTGATCGAACCGGTGAGGGTGCGATACGGCAGATATCCGATTACCAGGAGCTTAAGAATATCCTTTGCCATTTCCACCAGGGAACGGGTGGAAAAGATTCTTGACAGTCCGGCCACAGGGTTGAATCTACTTGGGTCAAAGGCAAATGGATAAAAAGTGAATAGAAATCCCCTGGATTGATAGAAATTGATGGCGACCGCTGAAATCATGACAACTGTTAGGATCGGGGCAAGGGTATACCCGAAGACAAACATCATGTAAGTAACGATCTGCAGGATCTTGCCTCCTGACAATGGGGAAGCCAGTTCGCCCAGGCAGTATGTGAGAAAACCCTGCATCTCTTTCCGCATCTGGTGGCCGAAAAAATACAAAGCCGCGAATCCGGCAAACAGTACTACTACACTGTTTAAATCGATGCTCTTAGCCACCTGTCCGTGTTCACGGGCTTTCCGAATGCGCCGCTCAGTAGGCTTTTCAGTACGGAGTCCTGTCGGAGAATCATCTGCGAAATACTGCAAGTCAAAGCTGGGAGAAAATGGCCGCTTTTCAAACACTGGAATATTGTTCAAAAGTGGTCGGATGCGAGGCATAAGAGCCTCTACAAATAAATTTGAAGAGGCTCTATACAACGCAGCAGACGGCCGCTTTTCAACAATATTGTTCATGATAAAAGCCTCAGGGCAGTGTTAAGTTCCTGATAAAGCCTCAGATATACCTTTGAGATGAGGATCGCCACACCAGGAAAAATCAGGATCAGCAGTCCCAGTCCAACACCGATCTTCAGGGGAAAGGAGATCAGGAACACCTGCACCCTCGGTGCGGTTTTGGCCACAACACCCAGAGCAATGTGTACGATCAGGATGGAAGCCACGATCGGGAGAACTATCAGAAAAGAAAAATAGAACATCCAGGCGAAATTTTCGATCAATATCCTGCCGAAATCAGGAGATATCGATAAACCTCCGATGGGAATGGTTCTGAAACTCTGGATAATCGCATCCACAAGCATCAGGTGTCCGTTGATCGCAAAAAAGATCAGCACAGAAAATAAATACAGGAAGGAGTCCATGCCGGTGAAACCGTTTGCATTGTATGGGTCGATCACGTCCACCAGGCTGAAACCGAGTTCCAGGCCAAGATAACTGCCGGCAGCGTGAAAAACCTCAAAAATCACTGCGCAGAGTATTCCCAGCATCATACCCAGCAGGATTTCACTGCAAAGCAGAAGGACGAAACCGACAATGTTTCCCGGGATGGCCCGCAGGGCAACAAAAGGGAGTACGACCAGACTGAAGATCGCGGTCATTCCGGCTTTGTAACGGATGGGGATCGTCTGTCCGCCGAATACCGGCAGCAGCTGGATGAATGTACCCATCCGGACATTGATCAGTAAAAACAGAAAAAGCTGATTGAAAACGGCATTTTCCATGCTCATCCGACAAAATACCGAAGATTTCCAAGCAGCTTGACTGTAAATTCCACCAGGTCTGACAGGATTTTGGGACCGAAGTAAACCATCGCGAAAAGAATCGCCAGTATTTTAGGCACAAATGTCAGGGTCTGTTCCTGGATGGATGTGGCAGTCTGGAGAATCGACACCACCAGACCTACCAGCACTCCCAGAATCAGTATCGGTCCGGCAGCGGCAATCGATATCTTCAAAGCATCACGGGCAAGTGAGATCACAACAGTCTGATCCATCAGCCAAAGCTCTCCACCAGCGATTTGATCACCAGGCTCCAGCCGTCTGCCATCACGAAAAGCAGCACTTTGAAAGGCAGCGAGACCATCACTGGCGGCAGCATGATCATTCCCATCGACATCAGAGTGCTGGCCACAACCATGTCGATCACGAGGAAGGGGACAAAAATCACTACTCCCATCTGAAAGGATGTCTTGACTTCAGAAAGCACAAACGCGGACATCAGCACATGAAACGGGACATCGGACTCGCTCTTGGGTTTGTCCTGTCCGGCAGTTTTTAAAAAGAGTTCAAGGTCGCTCTCCCTGGTCTGCCTGAACATGAATTTTTTCAAGGGAGACAATGCTGTTTCCAAAGCCTGAGTCTGCGTGATCTTGTTTTCCAGATACGGATTCAGGGCTTCCTGATAGATCTTGGTGAAAGTCGGATTCATGATATAGAAGGTCAGGATCAGAGCCATATTGATCAGAATCTGATTGGAAGGCATCGACGGAGTGCCGATGGCCTGCCGCATGAAGGAAAAAACGATAATGATCCTGGTGAAGGATGTCACCATCACCAGAATGGTGGGAGCAAGGGAAAGCACGGTCAGGATCAGCAGAAGCTGCAGGTTGATGCCGAAATCCTTGGGATTCGAGGATTGGCCGATCTGAATGTTGAGGTTTGGGATTGTGATCGGTCCGGGAGCCGCCTGAAGCGGGATTGAAAAGAGCAGGAATAATAAAATCAGTTCAATCGTGCGCTGAATCCATTTTCGTTCTATTTCTTTTGAGCAAATCCGCAGCGAGACCATTCTGATTCGATTCACCTTTTTTTGTGTCCCGCCCGCATCAATTCGAAACCGTTATCATAAATGATTATAAATGATTTCCGGGAAAATAAAAACAGCTTAACACCGGAAGACCAAATAATGCGGTCAGCTGATTTTATTGATCTTGCGCAGTTTTTCAATCTGTTTCTGCAGTTCATTGACTGTGACCTGACGCTTGGAGAGCTTTCCCTTGATCAGTTTTCCAAAATCCACGCTCTTTTTTTCGTATTTTATTTTCCAGAGATCGCGCTGCTCTTTATCGATTTCCGTAATCAGCGAGATCTGCTCGTCCGTAACCCCGAGAATCAGCAGACGCTCGCATGCCTCCACCAGATAGAGCATGCGCTTGGGTCCGAGCGGGAAACACTCCAGCACCCTGAAGGCTTCGCTTCCCTGCGTATAAGATCTGCGCGAGAGGAAAAAATGGAAAACCAGGATTAACCCTATGATCAGAGCCAGGGAAACGGAAATCCGCAGCAGCATGCCCTCGAAATTCAGATTGGGCTGGAAATTGATGCTGTCCCTGGATTCCCTGGTAAAAAGAGACAGTTCTTCGGAAGCAACGGCGGCCAGAAATAAGAAGGAACAGATCATAAAAAATCCCGACTAGTCAGCAACCAATGTTGCGTAAACATCTCCCACATACAAACCTACCAACTTACTAACTTCTTGCAGCAACAGAACGATGTATTGAATTCAATTTACAGCTTTACGCCGTTTATCATGTAAACAAGTATTTTCTGAGTCTTGCCTTTGACCTGCGAATAGCCCAGCGCCTTGGCGTCCACAATCTCCTTCACGAGCTGGTAAGTGTACTCGCTGATCAGCATGTGGCAGTTGAATTGTCTGGTGAGTGTCTGAATCCTGGAGGCGGAGTTCACATGATCTCCGATCACTGTATAGTCCATTCGTTTTTCAGATCCCATGTTCCCTGCGATCATCTCGCCTGTATTGATGCCGATGCCGATGTCGAATGGTTCCACGCCTCTCTTCTGCCAGCTCTTCTGAAGCTCCTTGAGTTTCAGGAGCATGGCCCAGGAAGCTTTCACTGCCAGGTGGGCATGCTCTTTCTGGGGAACAGGCACTCCCCAGATGGCCATGATTTCGTCGCCCACGAACTTGTCCAGGGTGCCGTTGTAGTCCATGATGATATCGGTCATTGCGGTTAAATATTCGTTAAGGATCGCCACCACCCGTTCAGGAGGATATTTTTCGGAATAGGTGGTGAAACTGCGGATATCGGAGAAAAAAACAGTAGCCATGCGTTTCTCGCCGCCCAGCTTGAGCATTTCAGGATGGTTCAGCACCTGTTCCATGACAGCAGGGGATGTATATCTCGAAAGAACATCTTTGATCTTCTTTTTTTCCTCGATCTGGTCCTGAGAAATTTTCTTCTGAGAAACCAGCTCGTCTTTTGTCAGTTCATAGATATTCGAGTTGGCCATTGCAAGTGCCGCAACGCGCCCGACTGTAGTGATCAGGAGCTTCTCTTCTTCCTTGACATCCTCGCGGTTTCCACTCAGTTTCCCTACATTGATGACGCCGGCGATCTCTTTGCCCTTGAAAAGGGGAACGCAGACCACAGCCGGAATTTCACCCTTGTTCAAAAGTCCGGCCAGCAGCGCATTTTTCCTGGCTTCATCCCTGATTACAAACAGTCCTTCCCGGGTGGCTTTGGCGAGCAGGGATTCGTCGGACAGCTTGAATTTCACGTCTGCTCCCTGAGGATAGTGGTTGCTGCGCACAAGAAAGGCTTCCTGCTTCTTGGCGTCGACCAGAAAAATATCTACAGCCTCGGCTTCAATGCCTTTTTCCAGCACACTGATAATGGTGGTGAACAGGGTTTCCTTGTCGATTGCAGAGGCAATGTCCTTAACTTTCACCATCAGAGAGGTGAATTTTACCGCTTTATCCCTGAACTCGTTGTTTAAACGCTCCAACTGGCGCTCGAGCTCCTGTCCCTTGACTTTCATCGCTCCGCGAGCGGCGTTCAGTTCGAACGGCAGGGAGAAAAGCAGATAAAACTGCAACCCGTTCATGATGATCAGGGCCAGCAGGATAAAGGAAAAAAAAGGAGCGTTCTGAGGATTCTGCAGCAGCTTCCCGAAATATCCATAAAAGGAATAGATCTGACCTTTGAAGGCGAACGCCAGCGCGAGCAGCGCTATCGGGATCAGCAGTTTGACCATCTTGATGATCAGCTGTTTCAGTTTCAAGACCCTACCTCCATAAAGAAATCATCCTGCTGCTTTCCGAGGACTCCTTGCCGACCACTGATTTGACTTTGATGCCAACCCAGCATATCTCTCTGCTAGTATACCATGTCACGCTCAAACTCGGAACTTCCTTGGTGGTGAAATTCTTGTCAAAAAAAGTGAGGGTCATTTCCGAGACGTTCTGCCCAAGAAGAGAATTGGTTTCAACCCGGTTCCCGTTTTCGAAACGACTGTTCCAGAGTCTGACTTCATGAGAAATCAAGTCATTGTACAGTCCGTAGTATTTGGAATGTTCATCGATCTGATCCTCTGCGTCGAACGGCAGAGCGATTCCGTTCCTGAATGCAAACGCTGATCTCCACTTTCTGGGCAATGCAAGCTGAGTTTTGATCGTTTCAATGTCGTATTTCTCAGTCCCGACATACCATTCCATGCAGTTGAAATAGTTTTCCTTCAGCAGCTTTTCCAGTGTGTCAATGATATAGGTGCTGCTCTGAGCCGCATCCATTCTGGAACTGGAAAAATCCCAGGACTGCACTGATACGTTGAAAAAACTGTAGGCAGCCATCAGCACGATCGAAGACACTGCCAGGGAAATGACGATCTCGATCAATGTGATGCCTCTAAGCCTGGTCATTCAATCCTCGGTTTTCCTGTGCTGAGGTCAATCGTAATCTTTCTGGTCTGATTGATGTATGTCGAACGAAAAATTATCTGGTTATTGCCGAGCAGGTTGATTCCATCTCCAGTCGGTTCTCCCCGGTTATTATACAGGATTTTATGGGGAGGAGGAGAAACCGGGTCTGAGAAACCTTCGATTTGCGCGCCTGCCGGGAAAAATTTCACTTCCGTAAGATCGTTTTCCACATCCCAGGTTTTGGTATCCGGGTTGTAAACATAGCGATACAGCTTGTATGATTTGTCGCTGGTAAATTCAAGCCCGTAGCAGACATTGATGTAAGCTTCCCCAGTGCCGTTCTGCCTGACCACTTCCTTATGAGAAAGAGATTCGTTCATGATGAACCTGATATCGCCGGCCACATTCACCACACAGCCTTCCAGCTGAAACACATAATACATTCTGCTGAGGTTTGGATAACCGATGACTGCTATGATACCGATCAGCACGATCGCTATCGACAATTCGATCAGGGTAAAAGCATCATGTTTCACGAACAGCGTAAATCCGCATCAGTTGGGACTGACGCCAAGCATAGGCGTGAGGTTCTGGAAGTTCCCGGGTACCTGATCCCAGGTAAAATATCCAGCAGGACCGGCTTTGGCTTCGCCGCCGTCATATCTGAGCCAGTCCTTGATGTCGTCATTGGGAGTGGCTGTGCCTTTCAGGCCGTCCGGGCCGAATGAATAGACCACAAATCCTGAAGGACCTGCAGTTTCATAATATACGATATAGGGGTGTCCCCAGGCATCGGTACAGACGTCTTCCACTGCACCATCCATGTAAGGGCCTTTCCAGACTTCGACTCCTGCGATCCAGGGAGCTTTGCTGTTGGAATAATTGTCTGCCGGAGCCACCATCAGGTTGTAAGTGGACTGCGGCATGACACGCATGTGCATCTCATACATCTTGGCCGCGGATTTGATCGCTGACATTTCCTGTTTGGTGGCGGAAACCCGGCCTTCTTCAATGAATTGATTGAAACGAGGCAATCCAACTGCCACCAGGATACCAATTACTACCAGAATGATCATCAGTTCGATCAAAGTGAAACCTTTTTTAAGCATGGTCTATCTCCCAAACTTACTGTTTTTAACAATTTATCAGATTATCGCTTATTGTCAACAGCTGCGTGAAAATCTCCTCAGTGCCTTTCATTTCCGATTGAGATGATGCTGACATCTGAATTCAAGATCTCGTCATAACATTTTTTGGAAATTTTGAGAAAAGATTCCACCACCTGCGGGTCGAACTGAGTACCGGAATTTTTGCGGATTTCCGCCATGGCAGCTTCATACTCCATGGCCTGACGGTAGGATCGGGTGGAGGTCATGGCGTCGAAAGAATCAGCCACAGCCACGATCCTGGCTTCAATGGGTATTTTAGTCCCTGCCAGTCCGCTCGGATAACCCTTCCCGTTGAAACTTTCGTGATGATACCGGATGGCAGAAAGTTTTTCCTCCAGGAATTTGATCGGTTTGATGATTTCAAATCCCTTGACCGGGTGCTTTCTGATCAACTCAAACTCGGAATCCGACAGGCGTCCGGTCTTGTTGATGATTTCAGGCGGGATACCCACCTTGCCGATATCGTGAAGAAGTGAGCCGTAGCGCAGATTCTTGATCAGCATCTCATTCAGACCCATCTGTTCCGCAATCTCCACAGAGTAGCGGGACACGCGCACAGAATGTCCATGTGTGTAAGGATCAGAAGCATCCAGGACATTGGCCAGAACTTCAACCGAAGCCAGATAACTTTCTTCCAGGTCCGCATAGAGTTTGGTTTTTTCTATGGCAGTAGCCGCCTGAGCGGCGAAACCTTCCAGAAGTTTCAAGTCTTTACTGTTAAAACAATGGGACTTCTGCCGGTTGTCGACATAGAGCACCCCCACGATCTCGCGCCTGGTTTTCAGAGGCACGCACATCACTGAGCGGATGTTCATGTTGATGATGCTGGCTCCTTCCTTGAACCTGGGATCCAGCAAAGCATCGGTGGTGACGATGGATTTTCCGCTCTTGGCCACCTGAGAGGCGATGCTCTTGCTGACGCCCTGCCGCTCTTCGCTTGACAGCACATCGTGCATTTTCCTGGCGACCGCAGGGACGAGTTCCTTGGTTTCTGCGCTGTATAACATCAGAAATCCCCGCTCCGCGTTCATGATCTTGATCACCATGTCAATGATCAGATTCAGAAGTTCCCGGAGATCATAGACAGAACTGACAGCTTCGTTGATCCTGTTTAGAGTCAGCATGATCTGATAGGATTTTTCCATTTCCCGGCACGAATTCAAGGTTCCAGTCAGGGAGTCATGAATTTTTTTCAGGTCGCAATAGTTGATTGCACTCTTCCCCTGCTCTGCCATGGCAATCGTCTTTTCCAGCTGTTTCGCCATCTGTTCCAGATTGTCGCTGACCTTCTTCTCGGTCTTTCCACTCTGTCCTTCCCGTTCGTCAAAAACTCCCTGGATCAATTCGGGAATTGCGGTGTCCCTCCGGAAAACGATCATGGTGTCACCGATCATGATCTCGTCGTTGTGGATAAGCCTCGCTTTTTTCACTCTCTTCCGATTGACAAAGACTCCGTTCGTGCTGCCGAGATCTTCAATATAAGCTCCGTTGACTTCATAATAAATTCTGGCATGGGTACGGGAAACCTTATAATCTTCTAAAACAATCAGATTGTCTTTCCCCCTGCCCATCCGCAATTCGGGCCGCTCAGCGGAAAGATGAAATGACTCCTGATCCTTGTTTAAAAAATATACGGTGATTAACGGCATAAATTAAATTCGCACCTGTTCCTCTATCACCAACTATTATACTGCTTCCTCTTCTTAATTCCCATGTCCCTTGCACAACCAGGATACTAATCGCCCGACCATGGCATCGTCTGCATCTATCGACAGGATCAGTTTCAATTCACCTGGAGCCAATCCGATTTCCAGGATTTCCACGTTCGCCATGCCTTCGGACAGGTCGAAGGACAGCGCCAGTTCCTGGTGAACGATCCTGCAGTCAAATCCAGGCAGCCATTTCCGCGCGAGAGGTGATGTCAGGGAAAGGAGCAGATTGATCAGCGCGGAATTGCATGTAAAAACCGCGTGACAGCGTCTTCCTTTCTGATAAAATTCCCGAAGCAGCAGTGAGATTATGATTTTTTCCCTGGGAAAACAGCTGAAAGCCTTCCTGGCATAAAGGACTAGAATCAACGTTTTTTCCTTGAAAAGCAGCCGCAGTATTTTCCCGTCCAGATTTCGCTCCTGCAGAGCTCTCTCAAGAATTCGATTCGCCAGATCCTGCGACAAGCGAAGGTCTAAAACAATACCCTGCATAGTGCAACTCCGATCAGGATCGCAACTCCAAGGATCACAGGCGGGTAAACTTTATGAAGCCGGGACCCGAAATATTCGTTGGAGAGAATCAGGCAGAGATGTACCGGGGAACAGAGCACGCCTCCGTATCCGGACACATATGCCAGCAGAACTCTGGAAAAGTCCACGTCGCCGTTCTGACGGAGAAGGGGCAGGAGCAGGGGAAAACCGATGCCGACAAAAGCATTCGAGACACCGGTAAGCAGCCCGATCATAAATGGCAGCAGAATCAGCAGAAGTTCGACGCTGAATCCCGCGTTCTGAGAATACACCTTGAATTCCATCGCCATTCCTGAAAGTTCAATCGTTTTCTTGAAAAAGAAAACTGTGACAATCAATGCCGCCATTTTGATCTCCAATGAATCGTACAGAACCCTCCAGAAAGACCCCTTCATTTTCACAGTGAGCCAGATGGCGTAAGGGATCGTGGCCAGAGCTATCAAAACCACGAAATCCAACTTCAGAAATACTCCTATCACTATCACGATGAAGGGGAAAAATGCAGTCAAAACCTGTTTCCCGCTGATTGCCTGCTCAGAGCCCAGGTCGGAATCCGGCGGAGGTTGCTTTTTGATGAAATGGAATAAGTATCCCACTCCGTAAACCAGGGCGATTGGAGTCATATACCACTGACTCTTGACTATCATCCAGAGCGGGACTCCCAGTATTTTCACCATCATCACTACACCAGAATAGAGGGGGAAAAAAAACTCCCAGACATGGCGGAACCAGTAATTGGCAAAAGTCTTATGTTCGGGTTCAAGGGTGAGGTTGCGGCCGGCTTCTTCTACAAATGGAGCTGAAAAGACCGCCCCGCCCAGCATGGGCAGCAGTCCAAGTATCGATGGGAAAATCGGAATGATCAGGCGCTTGTCTCGCAGCCGCTGGTGCAGGAAATTAAAGACCGGGGGGAAAACCTTGTAAACTTCAATCAGTTTAGCCAGAAACAGGATCAGGTAAATAGCGATGAAAAGTTCCCATACATCACGGTCAGACAAGGTGGAGACAAAGATTCTCAGGAAATCTTCGGGCATGATCAAGTACTGAAAACCGGTCAGGAATGCTGCGGCAAACAAAGTGATATAGAGCGGCAGTCTCATCGCGAGTAGCACAATGAACAGAAGCAGGATTAATCCGATTTTCAGCATTACCACGGGTATGAGTTTATTAGAATTACCAGGTTTATTCAAACTTGACCATGTGTCTCTTTATGATTATCATGTCCATATGTGCAGAAAATGCATTTATTACGAGCGGCTTGATGAACAATACGGTCATTGCAACTGCGAAAAAGCGGGTGGATTCAAACCCATAGTCGAAGCTGCTTCGGTTTGTGAATTTTACAAAGCAAGAGATGATAAGGATGACGGGAAAAAGTAGAAAAAAAGGTGCAGCCTTACGGACTGCACCTCCAAAGAGAGGGTAAAACTTAGAGTTTTACAATAAAGTTATCGGATCTCCGGAGAAATAAATTTAATGGATGGAGACGGGAAAAACAAAAAACTAGGGCAGATCCTCCTGGAGTCAGGGGCGATCAATTCCGAAGTTCTGGCCAAGGTGTTGAAATTGCAGCCCGGCTCGGACGAACTGATCGGGCAACTCCTGGTGCAGGAAGGAGCGATCAATTTAGATGACCTGGCTAAAGGGCTCGCCACCCAGTTTCACATGCCTTTTTTCGACATCACCAGTTATCCACCCCCTGAATCGCTGCTTTCAGAAACCCCGCCTGAACTTATGGTTACCTATAATTTTCTCCCGCTCAAAAAGCTTCCGGATAAAATCATTGTGATCATAGATGACCCGACAGACCAGTCAATGCTCGCGGATCTCAAACTGCATTATGCCGACAAGGTGGAATTCTTTCTTGGGAACAGGGAAAAAATTTCCGCCAAACGCAAAAAATACCTTTCCAGGATCGGAAAAATAGAAGAAACCGGAACAGAAGCCGATGAAAACCTCAGTTTTCTCAAGCGCTTTCTGAAAACCGGATCTCTCGAAGCCGCGCTTTCGGATGGCAGGGGGGAAATCCGCCTGCCAGAGGCTCCTCGTGCCGATGTGGCCAGAATGGGAAAAGAAGCAGGCATCCAGGAATTCCTGGAAATGCTTAAAGATCCCGACAGGCATTTCATAGTTGCCATGCAGAACGGCGAAAAATTTGCGGGATCTGTGCTGGATAGTTCTGAAAAATTCATCCTGATCTCCACCTCCACCGGGAAAAAACTTTTAAATTTTACACAAATCAGCTATATTGAAGAAAAAGAAATCAAGAGAGGAGGTGAAGTATGAAAAAGTTGATCGTTCTGCTTATCAAGACCGTGGTCACTTTGATCCTCGCATTCCTTGGCGTGATCGGCATCATCATCGCCGCCGCCTTCATCATGGAAAAATTCGAAGATGATGATGATTTTGATTTCGACGAAGACGATTTCGAAGAAGATAATTCTTCGGAAGAAAAGAAGAGTTGAAATCGATCAGGAAAACATTAATCGTCAGTGTAGAGGGCAGGGGGTAACCCTGCCCTCTACTTTTGATCATCACCTTCAATTCATCAACTGCGAAATAAATTAAACCTATCCGAAAAAAAAAACGATATGTTTTGAAAACCAGTCGCGTGTCTGTGGAAGGATCGAATCCGAAACAGGAGATTTCTGATTAAAGGAATATGGAAAACAAAGAAATAGTTTTTTACCTCAAAGAAATCTCCAGATTCAGTTTTCTGGATAAGGTTGAGGAGCGTCAATATCTTGCCAAAGCAAAAAACGGCGATAAGGAAGCACGGAGGATTCTTGTCTGTGCCCACCTGCCTCTGGTCGTGAACATTGCTAAAAACTACCTGAATCATGGGATCGGACTTTCAGACCTGATTCAGGAAGGAAACCTGGCTCTGCTCCAGGCCATTAAGAAATTCGATCTCAAGTGGAAGAATCGATTCAACACTTATGCCACTTATTGTGTGCGGCAGAATATCCTGCGTGCCATATACAACCAGAGCAGAACAATCCGCCTGCCAGTGCACTTGTATGAGAAATTCCTGAAAATCAGGAAGTTCTCAGAACAATTCTATCAGAAGTACCAAACCTGGCCCACTGACAGGGAAATTTCCGAAAAAACCGGAATCTCTTTTCAGAGAGTGGAACGGATCAATGGATATTTCGAAAAAGTTCTGTCGCTGGAAAATTATCATGCTGCACTTGAAGGAGACTGCACTCCGGAAGAGACTGCAGTAAACAATTCCTATCAGAATGAGCTGACTTCAGTAATCAATGACGCCCTCTGCGACCTATCAGAAAAGGAACGGGAAATCATCAAGTCATATTTCGGGATCGGCAGCGATCAGCCCAAGACGTTGAGGGAACTTTCCGGCATCTACCGCCTCACTAAGGAAAGAATCAGACAGATCAAGAACTTTGCGCTGCAGAAGCTTGCCAATTCATCGCTGCTTTCTTTTTACTCAAGCGTAGAATGAACTGAGATAGGTTTTTTAAGTTTATAAGATCGTAAGAGGGTAAGTTTCAAGAGGTGTCGAAAACTTACAAACTTATAATCTTACCAACTTACAAACTTCATTCTGATTTCAAGCGATTAAATGAATATCGTTTATGATGTACGGTTTTGATTACAATCCCGAAATCAACTCATGAATCAGCTTTGGGACAGTGCTGATTTCCTTGACCCTGTAAACATTTGAACCACAGAAAGCGAATCCTTCCTCCAGCTTGCCCAGATTGGCATTGATCAGGGCAAAGGCGATGCAGTATGGAGATTGTGTTGGATTGCAGGTTTTGATGCAGTGATATGGGCAGCGGAAAGGTTTTTTTTCACCTCTTCCCACGGCATTCAGGAACTCATTCCTGATCGCCCGGCCAGGCATCCCTACCGGACTCTTGATGATGATCACGTCTTCCTTTTTTGTCCTTACATACAATTCCTTGACTGCCTGCGAAACATCAGCCTCTTCGGTGGCTACAAAGCGGGTTCCTATCTGCGCCGCTACAGCACCCAGATCAAGGTATTCTTTTATATCCTTGCCTGTGAAAATACCGCCCGCTGCAATCACTGGTATTGTTTTCTTGAATTGCTGTCTGATCTTCTCAGCCGAAGCTTTCACGTCCAGGAAAATATCTTTCAGTTTGGGCGGTGTTCCGGTGAGTTCCTCGTATTTGTAACCCAGGTGGCCGCCTGCCTTTGGTCCTTCTACGACTGTGGCGTCAGGAAAATAGTTATAGTTTTTGACCCAGGTCTTGGTGATCAGTTCAAGGGCGCGCCCGGAACTGACAATCGGGACCAGTTTGGTCTTTGCATTGGGGACTTTATGCAGCAGGGCAGGCAGGTGCAGCGGCAGACCTGCTCCGGAAAAAATGAAATCAATGCCTTCCTCGATCGCAGCGGATACCATGTCGTCGTAATTGGTAAGGGCGACCATGATGTTGGTGCCCAGCAGTCCGCCCCTGGCCAATTCCCTGGCTTTGCGTATTTCCTGGCGCAAAGCGCGGTTGTTGGCATCAGGGTAATGGGTGGCGAAATCCGGTTCCGCAAAGCCTACTCCGGCGGTTGCGATGATCCCGATCCCACCTTCGCGTGCCACGGCTGAAGCTAGTTTATGTAGAGAGTAGCCTACTCCCATCCCGCCCTGAATAATCGGCAGCTCGACTTTGGCATCCCCGATTTTGAACTGATATTTCGGCATAGACTCGATTGCCCCTGTGGCTTAATTAATGGCCTAACACATACTAAGTGCCAACCCGGTTTCCTGTCAAGATAATTTTACCAGAAAAGGTCACTTCCTGGAAACGGTGAGTGGTATTTTAGCGTAAATTATCCCTGCTCTTGAAAAATGGGATCTGATTTTTTAACATTGGTAATTGACACCAGAGGTTCCTGAGTAGCTCAGTTGGCAGAGCAAGTGGCTGTTAACCACTGGGTCGGGGGTTCGAGTCCCTCCTCAGGAGCCAGAAAATCCAAGGGGCTGCCCAATAAGGCAACCCCTTTTTTATTGATCACAATTGTTACTGAAAAATCTTCAGTGTTTGTCGATTTTACTGCCCAGCGGCGCTTTCAGTCCGTCCTTTTTAGCGTGTTTCGATTTCAGCCCGGTTTTTTTCAGCTGCTTCTGCTGGAATTTTGGATTCGGCTTGATCTTGGTTTCGCCGACTTTTTTCAGTCTGGCGTCGAATTTCACCAGCCTGTTGCCGGTGAGGATCACAATTCCTCCGTCCTTCAGGGAAACAACTTTCCTCCCGGGGTTCTGCTGACCGAGAAACGGCGGTCGAATTCCCGCGCCTGGGGTAAAGGCAGTCTTGTTCACAAACTGGGGGTTCCTTTTCTCCTGCATCAGGAGCCGGTCGTGTCCGACTGCTTTCTGCTGATTCTTAAAAAGCTTATCCAGCGGCTTCTGGCGGTCGAGATTGGCAAGGTACAGTTTCTTCCAGGTGTCGTTTTTTCCGGGAACCTTTCTTTGCAGGCTTTTACCGGCTGCCAGGGCTTTCCGGTTTTCCCGCTGCTGTGCGAAAAATTTCGGATTCTGCTTTCCTGCAGGCCGTTCACGATTCAGGTTATTGAGATGGTTCTGTTTCCAGGCGGCAGCCTGCACCTGTCGGAAATGCTGGTCTTTAAGAATCTTCCGGCGTTCCGGAGCGTTTTTTTTCAGGCCGGCTGACTGCAGATTCTTCCCATGCCTGGCGATCTTCTGCATATCTCCGCGACACTGGCGTGAAAGCCTTTCACAGCATGCCTGGAATGCATCTCTTTTTATCGGTTTATCAGCTGTTACTTTCTGATTCTTTGCTTTCACTTTCCTGTTCAGAAGACCTGGCTTGATATCGGTCTGGGCGACAGGTTTCAGGTTTTTATCGAATTTGAAAAGCAGGTTACCCTGCAGCACCACTATCCCGCCATCATTTGTTTCGATAATCTGGCGGTCCATCTGAACCTTCTCCCGCATTCCAGCAGCCTTATCCTGACCGGCAAAGCAGACTGTACCCATTAACAGAAACAAAACCGCCAAAACCAGACCCGTGATTTTTCTCATGCGCTTCCTCCAGAAATGAATTTTACGACGGTTTTGTTATTGCAATTTTCATGCCAGTAATTATAATTCTGGTAAAAGCCTGCTGTTGAAAGCTTTCTCTTTTCGCTTCCTGGGGAAACCGGAGGATGGTACGTCACTTTTCTGGCAGCATTGTCAGATTTTTTACATCAGTTCGGATCCGGTGTTTTATCCGGCTTTTCTCCCCGTTTCCGCCGTTCCACAGCCATTTTCAGCAGATATTCGATCTGGCCGTTGATGCTCCTGAATTCAGCCTGAGCCCAAGCTTCAAGGTCAGCATAAAGCACAGGGTCGATCCGCAGGGCAAATGATTTTTTTTCACTCATGTCAGCCACCATAAATATAAGGGCGAACAGCCGTTCGCCCTTACGAAGAGATTATTGATACAATGTCCCGGTATTAATCACAGGCTTTGTTTCGGACTCGCCGCAAAGGACGACAAGCAGATTGCTGACCATTGCCGCTTTCCGCTCCTCATCCAGGATCAGCACCTTCTTTTCTGACAATTCACGCAGAGCCATCTCCACCATGCTCACAGCTCCGTGCACTATTTTCTGCCGGGCTGCAATCACAGCTTCCGCCTGCTGACGCCGCAACATGGTCTGGGCGATTTCAGGGGAGTAAGCAAGATGGGTAAGCCTGGCTTCCTCTACATGCACTCCAGCTTTACTCAGACGATCCTGCAATTCTTTCTGAAGTGCATTAGCGATTTCGTCCCCTCCGCCACGCAGGGTTACTTCCTCACCATCGTCCATGTGATCGTATGGATATGAATTAGCCAGATGCCTGACTGCAGATTCGCTCTGCACCCGCACATAGTTCTCGTAATCGTCCACATCGAACACAGCCATGGCAGTGTCCTCGATCTTCCAGACGACTACAGCCGCGATCTCGATCGGATTGCCGCGCTTGTCATTGACCTTCAGTCGTTCACACTCGAAGTTGCGGGTCCTTAGCGAGAGCTTCATGCTTTTCGAAGTGGTAAACCCGGTGTAAGTCGCTCCGTGTGAGCTTCTGAGGGTTTCAGGCTGATTTAGCGGGACTTCCCTTCTGGTCAGTTTGAAAGGATTGACCCAGTGAAAACCTGATTCCCTCACTGTTCCACAGTAAGAACCGAACAGAATCAGAATCTGCGCCTCATTGGGCTGAAGGGTGAAAAAACCTGTGCAGAAAAACAGTGCGGCCACCAGACTGAGTACCAAAACAGCGACCAGCATCCCGGAATCGGTTTGAGAGGCATAATAACCCCAGAGCGGAACACTTAAAAACAGAGCCAGAGTGAGCAGGAGCATACCCCAGCCGCTCAATGCCTGTACATTTTTCTCTCTTGTCATGACACACCTCCTTGACATCTTCTAATTTAATATTACAGTGATATCATCTTAATGTCAAGATGGCATCTCCAGTTACCAGTGACCAGAAAAAAGGCCGGGATTTCCCGGCCTTTCCGCGTACAGTTCGTGATTTTGTTTTACTTCACTTCGATCAATTTGGCCTCTTTTTTGGGAATCTCTTTGAGCGGAACCAGCACTTTCAAGATACCGTTGTCGAATTTAGCCTGGATTCCGGTTTCATCGACTCCATCGCCCAGTGTGAATGTGCGTTTGAATGTGCCGTATCTGCGCTCAGTCCTGAAATAGTTCTTGTCTTTCTCTTCAGTTTCCGCTTTCGTTTCCCCTGAGATCGAGAGAATTCCTTCTTCCAGTTCAACTTTGATGTCTTCTTTGTCAAGTCCCGGGACTTCGGCATCAATGTGCACGATTTTGTCCTTTTCATAGATGTCCACAGCCGGATACCTGTAACCTGTCTCCCAGAGATCTGTGTTGAAAAATTCCCTGGCCAGCTGATCAAAGGCAGGCAGATCGTTCTTTTTTTCTCTCCTGATGATTCCAAACATTTTGCACCTCCGTTTTGAATTTATTTCTGTAAATTAATTTAACAACGTTCATGCCAATATCTGGTCTCAGGATAAAATTCCTTGATTTTCAGGGTTTTTAAGGCATACCGGCATTTTTCAGGCTGGCTTTTCTGTGGATATTTTCCCTGGAGATTGCCGAAAAAAACCACAAAGCTGTTTAAAAAATCTGAGCTGTTAAGCGCACGAGCCTGCGCAAGGCGAAACGTATTTAATCATACGGTGAGCCGCGCATGGTGAGGGCAACAAAGCAGATCAGAGTTTTTCAACAGCTTTAACCTTTTTTCTCGATCTTGGCCCATGTATCTGTCAGCTGTACTGTTCTGTTGAACACCAGTTTCCCGTCCGCGCGCTCAGGATCCACGCAGAAATAGCCCTGCCTCATGAACTGGAAGCGATCTCCCGGTTTAGCATCCTTCAAGCCCGGCTCCAGCATGCATTGTTTAAGCCTGATCAGTGATTCGGGATTCAGACTGGCTTTATATTCACCTGCGTCCGGATCAGGCACCAGGAAAAGGTTGTCATAGAGATTGACTTCAGCAGAGATGGCATGGCCGGCAGAGACCCAGTGCAGTGTGCCTTTGACCCTGCGGCCATCCGGCGTGCCGCCTCCGCGCGATTCCGGGTCATATGTGCAGCGCAGTTCAGTGATCATGCCGCTGCCGTCTTTGATTACGCTTACGCATTTGATGTAATAGGCATGCTTGAGCCGCACTTCAGCACCCGGAGAAAGCCGGAAATATTTCTTAGGCGGATCTTCCCTGAAATCATCTTCTTCGATATAGATCACTCTGGAAAACGGTACTTTCCTGGTACCTGCGGACGGATCTTCAGGATTATTCTCTGCGTCCAGCATTTCCATCTTGTCTTCGGGATAGTTTTCAATTACTACCTTGATGGGTTTGAGCACAGCCATCACACGGGGGGCACTCTTATTCAGGTCCTCCCGCAGACAGTGCTCGAGCAGGGCATAATCCACTACACTGTTGTTCTTGGCCACACCGATGCGGTCCAGAAAATCACGGATGGCGGCTGGAGTATAACCGCGGCGGCGCAATCCGCAGAGAGTCGGCATGCGCGGGTCGTCCCAGCCGTCCACTATCTTTTCGCGCACCAGTTCCAGAAGTTTTCTCTTGCTCATCACTGTGTAATTGAGATTCAGCCTGGCAAACTCGATCTGCCTGGGATGGTAGATTCCCAGTTCATCCAGGAACCAGTCGTAAAGCGGCCTGTGATCCTCGTATTCCAGCGAACAGAGAGAATGGGTGACTCCCTCGATGGAGTCTTCCAGTCCGTGTGCCCAGTCGTACATGGGATAGATGCACCACTTGCCGCCTGTACGATGATGTTCCTTGTGCAGAATGCGGTACATTACCGGATCGCGCATGTTCAGATTGGGATGCGCCATGTCTATCTTGGCCCGCAGGGTACGGGTTCCATCCTGGAATTCCCCTTCGCGCATGCGGCGGAACAGGTCCAGATTTTCTTCCACAGGCCTGTTGCGCCAAGGGCTGTCTTTGCCCGGCTGGGTCAATGTACCTCGATTCGCGCAGTCTTTGAGTTCCTCAGCGGATAGATCGCAGACATAGGCTTTCCCTTTTTGGATCATCTGCAGAGCCCATTCATACATCTGCTCAAAATAACCGGAAGCGAAATACAGCCTGTCTCCCCAGTCAAATCCCATCCAGCGGATGTCCTGCTGAATGGCATCTACATATTCGGTTTCTTCTTTGGCAGGATTTGTATCGTCAAAGCGCAGGCTGCAGACACCGCCGAATTCTTCGGCAACACCGAAATCGATGCTGAGGGCCTTGGCATGTCCGATGTGGAGGTAACCGTTAGGTTCTGGAGGGAATCTGGTGATTATCTTCTTGTGTTTCCCTGACTCCATGTCCTGCGTCACAATCTCCCGGATAAAATCCTTGGCTCTTTCCCTCTCCATCTCCGCCATGAAAGCCTCCTGCAGCGAAAAACAGCGATTTTTCCATTAATATACCATAACCTTCAAGATCTTCCCAGACCGGTAGTTGCCCTGGAAGAAGAAATGGGCAATATGTAATTGGAAATCGGGGGAGAGAATAAAAGGGGGTTATTAACATGAGCGAGGGGATTCCAAAAGCCTGTCAGTTGAGTGAAGCCGGAAAATTCCTGGGAATACCGGGAAAAACAGTTTCAACTATTATCAAAGCCCATTTCAGGGAATTCTTAGGTAAAATCCTGCAAGATAAAAAAGGACATCAGCTTCTGACTGCTGACGGCATCCGGCTCCTGCGGAAACTACTCCATCACTGCAACCATGCCTGCAATCCGAAATTTTTCAAGCATTACCCAAGGCTCACACCGGCATATTATAAATAACAAAAGCAAAATTTCCCTTGCTCGAATATAATGGAATGATGCCTGTGTTCCTGTTTTTTTTTCTGATTTTCTCCAGCCTGGTCTCAGCCAATGCGGTTATTTCTGATAAATTGACTTCAGTAGAGATCGATTACTTCGGTACAGCAGATTTTGTCCTGTCTCAAACTCCTGTCCCTCATTGGACGGTGTTAAAAAAGGGCTTTTTCAAGCGCGAACTGGGAATACTCCTGGAGAGCAGTGAGTTATGCCCTGAAATCAAGGGCTTTGCCGGACATGTCCCACTGATTGTATTAATAGCCGACAACAGGGTGGAACGTGTTTTTGTTCTGCCTAACAATGAGACTCCTGAATATTTTTCCCGGTTGCTGGCTGAGAGTTATCCGAGTAAATTTTCGGGGAAAACGACTGATTCATTGGAAATGGGGGACCTCGACACTGTAGCAGGAGCAACATTTTCCTCAAAAGGGGTCAGAGACGAAATCGCTGCAGTCTGCAGGATTTATCGTGAAAAATTCGCAGGCGGCGCTTTCAGGCCGCTGAGACATCCCAAAATGAAATGGGCTGATCTCAAGCCAATACTTACCTGGATTGTCCTCTGGATCAGCCTTTATTCGTTTTTTAAAAGGCCTGGTCCGGACAGACGGCTGCTTCTCGCTGCCAACACCCTGGTCCTTGGTTTATGGGGTAATCTTCAGCTTTCAATGCCCGGCATCCTGCTGCTGATCCCGCTTCTGAAGCAAGGCCCGGGTTTTCCCTGGATTTTTTTCCTGCTGAGCCTGCTCGCCTCAATTCCGGCCGGCAGATTTTACTGCGGGTATCTCTGCCCGTTTGGCATGACCCAGGAACTTATTTTCAATTTCAGCCCCTTTAAAACAGCTGTTAAGATTCCAGCCGGAATTGATCGTCAGGCAAGATTGATCCGTTTCGGCCTGCTGATTGCCTCAATCTTAGCTTATTTCAGACTGGCAAATCCGTTTTTTCTCAACTGGGAGCCGCTTAACTTTTTCTTCACCTTCAATTTTCCCGGCAGACTGTCTCTGGCCCTGAGCCTGCTGCTCCTCTGCTGCGGGCTTTTTATCAGCAGGGTTTACTGTCGATGGCTGTGCCCTACCGGCGCTTTAATCTCGCTGCTCAAGTTATTCTGCATCAACAAAATCCGGATTACTTCTCCCTGCAGAACATGCAATGCCTGCAGCAAGACCTGCCCCACGAATGCGATAGAGTGCGGGATGGATTATAAAATTCATCAGCTGGACTGCATAGACTGCAACCAGTGCCTTGATAAATGCGGAAAATTATCCAGAAGATTTCAGGAAACCATTTCCCCGTCTTTGAGTGTAATCGTCCTGTCAGCCAGTTCCCTGATTTTGTCGTCTCTGTGACTGATGTAGATGATTGTTTTGTGCTGTTCTCTTTTCAGGTGGGCCACAATCCTGTTAAGCACGGCTACGCTGTCGTTATCCAGCATATGAGTGGGTTCGTCGAAAAAAAGTATCTCCGGGTCAACTGCAAGGGTTCTCGCCAGTGCCAGTTTCTGACGCTCCCCTCCAGACAGGAGAGCAACATTCGTCCGTGACAGGAGATCCCGAAGCTCGATCAGATTATCGAGGAATGCAATTTTTTCATCGATTTCCCGTTTCCCTTTATGCTGAATCCTCAACCCGTAACAGATATTTTCCCTGGCCGAGAGATGGGGGAAAAGCCAGAGATCCTGGTAAACAAATCCGATTCCCCGCATTTCCGGTTGCTGATCAAGCATATCCCTGCCATTGATGCAAATTCTTCCCTCATCCGGTTTCCAGAATCCGGCAATCGTTTCCAGAAGCAGGGTCTTCCCGGCACCATTATGACCGGACAGAAGCAGAAATTCCCCGCTCTGGAGTTCGAAATTTATCCTCTTCAGGCTGAATTTGCCGAAACTGCGGGAAAGATTCTCGATTCTGATCAAAAGCAGGCACCTCCGCTAATACCAGCTGTTCTTTTCAAAATATTCACTCAAGTCTTTTTTGAGCTGCACTTTCATCTTTTCTTTCCATTCGATGAATTCTTTCCGGTGAGTATCGTCGAAATTGTTGTAAAGTTCACTGATCCGCTTCTGAAATTCCTGTACAGAGGGAGGCAGATTTTTCAGCCAGGTGATGTCTGAGATGGTTTCTTTCAGTAACGCCTTGTCACCATTCACGGCTGAGTTTTTAGCGGCATCCAGGAAATTGTAGTGGAAAAACAGCAGAAGTTCAATCTTGATCTCAGCCATGTCTGAAAGGGCCACTTCAACACTTCCCGAGCGGATCTGTTTCCTCACATCGCTGATCCGTCTTTGAAAATCGTTCAATGCCTTGATCCATTCTTCCCTGCCGAGGTTCGCAGGAATCATGTTCAGCCAATTCTCCAGCCTGGTCTGGAACTGGACCCAGATCAGTGAAATACCGTCCCAGCGGGTTTTCAGAGTTTCTGTTTCCCCTGTGCCGGTATCCTCGAACTTGTTGATCTCAGCCACGAGCCCGAAAAAGAGTTTTGACGAGGCCCGTTTGATATCATTGTATGTGGAATCCTTGAGAGTAAAGGCCGGACAGGCGAAAACTGCACTGAATCCTAAAAGGCAGATCAGGACCGATAATTTCATCAATACCTCCTGAGTATCTATTACCCGGCATCCTGCCTTTTGTTGCACAACCGGATGAGCGGACCTTCAGCTGGATCCGAAGTGTCAGATAAAATGAATCGCTTCATCCGGGAACTGCACGAAAACCTTGCCTGAACAATATTCAGCAGGGTCATGGTACAGTCTGACTGTCAATTCCATCCCAAGATCGATCTTGACTATCCATTGCTTGCCGCTTTTTCTGATTGCTTTTACAGTTCCCGGATATCTGGATCCGTCAGTACTCTGCTCCCGATAGAGCCTCGGCAATTCTGAATGAATGCAGCAATACTTGAAGTTTCTGTCCGGGAAATCAACCAAAAAGGCAAATCCCTCACTGAGAGCTACCCCGCCTCCTCCTTTTCCTGTGACCCGGTAGATGTTTTCAATGCCGAAAAACTGAGCTGCCTCAATGGTGGCAGGTTTGAGAACCACTGCACCGGTTTCGCCTGTCTGGACCAGTTTCCCGTTCAGCAGGAGTCCGATCCTGTCGCCAAGATACAAAGCTTCTTCCAGATCGTGACTGACGTGAAGCGTCACATGATTGAACTCACTCTTCAGCGAAAGCAGCAGGTCCATCATTCCACGCTTGGACATGATATCCAGCGAATTCAGCGGTTCATCCATGATCAGCAACTTTGGTTTCACCGCGACTGCCCTGGCCAGGGCCACTCTCTGGCGCTCACCTCCGGAAAGCTCTTCCATCCTGCGCCTGGCTAATTGCGGGATCCCGATTTTTTCCAGTATCCCGTTGACGGTCCTGTTAATTTCCGCTTGAGAGACTCTTCTGCAGCGGAGTCCGTAAGCCACATTTTCAAAAACATCCAGATGGCGGAACAGGCAGTGTTCCTGATGGACTAGAGAAATTCCTCTTTCTTCGGGCTTCAGGCAGGTGATTTCACGCTGATACAGTTCAACCCTGCCGGCATCCATTGCCCTGAATCCTGTCAGGCATTCGCAGAGCAGAGTTTTTCCGGCTCCGGACGGACCCATCAGCACAAAATATGTGGAGCCCTGGATTTCAAGCTCATCCACTGCCAGGCTGAAATCAGAGAGAGAAGAAGTCAGGCCGCTTACTCTAAGCATATCATTTCCCGCCGATCGTCAATCTTCTCATCGCATAGAACACGAAAGAGAGCAGGACCAGGATGACGGCAGGAGTCTTGGCTGATTCCATGCCTGAGGAGAGAAAACGGTCGTAAGCCAGAACCGGAATTGTTTTAGGATTATACGCTATCAATACCACTGTCCCGAAGATCCCGATGCTCCTGCCCAGCATCAGTATGAATCCTGTAAACACCTGTGGTGCGGAAAGCGGAAGTATTACGGTCATGAATGCTCTAAAACCTGACGCTCCAAGGCATCTCGCAGTTTTAACCACTCTGGAGTCGATCTCCTGGAAGGCAGCCAGACTTGTTTTTACGATGAAAGGCACACCGACGAAGTACATGCCTGCGATGATGCCGTAAATCGAACTGATGAAATGGATCCCGATTCTGGAAAAGGCATTTCCGACAACGAAGTCTGGAGAAAGAAAACAGACCAGAGAAATTCCTGCAATCACTGGCGGAAGTATGATTGGAATTTCAATCAAAGGTTCAACGATCGTCCTGACTTTCCGGGAGGATATCGAGAGGACATAAGCCATGGGAATGCCAGTCAGCACTCCAAAAATCGACGAAACAAACCCTGAAAACAAGGTGAGTCTCAAGGACTCCCAGATTTCAGGATCAAAGGCGTCCTGATAGAAAAAAGCAGGTTTTAAGGAGACAAACAGAGCCATCACCGGACCGGCCAGAAAAAAAATCGCCAGAAAGGTGAAAAACCAGCAGAAAACTTCAAAACGGTCCAGATCTGAGATTGCCTTCATATCTTATATATCGCAGATCTGTAATGAAATGACAAGGTAAAAGGAAAAGAGATCAGCTTGAATTTACTGGGGATAATATTTGACAGCAGTTGCCTTGATGCTTACCCAGACTTTCGCCCCATTGGAAAGATGCATTTCTTCTCTGGCGCTCCTTGTGATCAGAGCAGAAATCCTGAATCCCGCCTCCACCATCACTTCGATTCCTGACAGAACCGGAGCGATGTCGATGATCACACCTTCAAAGACATTTCTGGCGCTGGAGTCAGGTCTGTTACTGGAAAGCGTGACCTCACTGGAAGCGATCATGATAAAACCAGGCCCATCACATTCCACTGTGGTAAGATGAATTGTCTTTCCGCAGGTCTGGAATTCCCTTATTTCACTGCTTTGGCCCTTAAGCTCCCCGTGATAAAAATTCCTGATTCCCACGAATCTGGCTACAAAGGCGGATCTGGGATGCAGGAAAACCTCTTCCGGCAGATCGGTCTGGATGATTCTCCCTTCATCCATCACTGCGATCCTCTGAGCCAGAGAAACTGCTTCCTCATAATCATGTGTGACATGCACGATTGTATTACCAGCCTGATGAATTTTCCGCAGAATCCGCCGCAGCTCGCTGCGGGAGCCGGGGTCAAGCGCTGACAGGGGTTCATCCAGCAGCAGGCAGCGGGGCTTTATCGCCAGGACTCTCGCTAAAGCCACTCTCTGGCGTTCGCCGCCTGATAATGACTCAGGCAGGCGGTCCAGCAGAGTTGAAACACCCAGCTGATCAGCGAGTTCTGCCACTGTTCTGCCTGTCTCTTCACGGGGCTGGTGACGGCTGTTCAAACCATAGGCAATATTCTGCTTCACAGTCAGATGCGGAAACAGCATCTGATCCTGATATACCATTCCGATCCTGCGCTCCTGGATTCCAGTGTTTGTGATTTCGCAATCATCCAGGAAAATCCGTCCGGAATCAGGGGTGCTGAGTCCTGTGATCAATTCCAGCAGGACAGTTTTTCCTACCCCTGACGGTCCGAGAAGAATGAAATATTCACCTTCCTGTATTTCAAAGGAAACATTGTCCAGAAAAAAATCCGGGAATTTTTTAGAAAGCTTTTCAACCTTCAGCAGGGCGCATTTTGCACAATGATTTGGATTAAGTGTCTCCATCTTTTTCCCTCGAAATCAGTCTCAGCAGTATGAAGAATACCAGGCAGATCATGATAAAAAGCACAGCCACAGGCCGGGCGTATTTCAGGCCGAAAGCTCCAAATCTTTCGTAGATCAGGATCGGAGTGATCATGGGGTGATAGGTGATGATCACTACCGCGCCGAATTCGCTCATGCCGCGGCCGAACATCAGAATCAGGCCGGAAATGATGGACCTCAGCGCCAGTGGCAGTGCGATGGTAAAAAACACTCGAAGCCTCGATGCGCCAAGGTTTAGAGCAGCTTTTTCCAGCCGCTCCGGAACAGCCGCAAAACCGTCGCGTGCCGCATTGATTAGAAAAGGAAGGCTCACAAAAGCCATCGCCATCATAATTCCAAGCGCTCCGCCCACGAACTGCAGGCCGAAAAACCCGGCGGTTTTCCCAAGCAGAGTGTCCCGCGTGAGCATGCCGAGCAGGGCGATACCTGCAGCTGAATGGGGTATCACTACAGGCATTTCAATGATTCCAGTCACCAGCCGTTTCAACGGAAATTTGAATCTGGCCAGCAGATAGGCGAGCGGGATCGCCGGAATCGCAAAGATCAGGGTAGCTGCCATGGATGAAAATACCGTCAGAAAGATGCTGCTCTGCACTTCAGAATCGATCAGCGCTCCATTTAAATCTGCAGGAGATACATTCCAGAACATCCCTGCGAGCGGTGCCACGACGAACAGCAGTACAATCCCTCCCAGCAGGGAAAACATCAGGTAAAAAGGATCGATTGTTTTAGGCCGCATTTCGTTTTTCTCCATGCTAATTATAGCACTTCAGGTTTTAGGTCTTCACGGTGTATAGGTAAAGTGAGCGATTGGGGGAAGCTTATCCCAGCCAAGAGTCAGAGCAGAGAGATTCACTGCCAGCAGGAACAGGATCAGAGTCAGATTCCATTTGTCAGGTGTAAGCGGTTTTCGCTTGATCGGAAAACCATGCTGAAATCCGCGGGCATAGGCTGATTTATAAATATCCTCGGCATGGACAAGGCTGTAGGTCAAAAGAACATAGGGAAATCGAACAATCATTCTCATGATCTCAAATTTACCGAAAGCATTGGTCTTCAGATACCAGTAAAATTCCTCGAATGTGGATTGCAGCACAGGCAGCAGGTTGAATGCGACTCCGAACATCAGCCCGGATTTCTGAGGCCCGAATTTCAGCATCAGATTCATCCAGTCAGTGCGGTCGCTTTTTTGAATCATGGTCAGCACCATCACCAGAAATGTCAGCATCCTCACTGTCATCATGAAAGCCTGAACAATTGCTGTCCGTCCGACTCTGAGCCAGCCGGACTGAAACAAATAGGGCGGTTCAGATGTCAGCAGAATATAGAACAGGGAAAAAATCAACAATGGAATAATCAGACCTTTATTGAGCACTTTCCAGATTCTTTCCCTGATCAGGTACCAGGAAAAAAACCAGTAAATGCCTGACAGGCAGAGAGCGTGCATGACATTCTCAAATCTTCCCAGCAGGATCAGGGAAAAAATCAGAGCCAGAGAGCTAAATGGATGCAGCTTTTTCATGAGAGCCTCTTACAAAATGTTGATATCATGCTCTGTCTCGGGTGAACATTTTGTTAGAGGCACACCTGAGAACCTCGTAAAGCGTTTGATCAGCCGGTCGCTTGAGCGCACGGCTATGCTTACAAAAACCAGAGCCAGCATCGATTCAAAGATCAGATAGACCACCACAGGGTCCATGCCTTGAGGCATGTAGGAGGTAAAAAATTCAGCCTGACTTCTGTACATTTTATACACCTGTTCCCACTTCATGCCTGAAAACAGCATCATCCCTATAATAAAAAAAGAGGAACAGACAAAGCCAGTGTAAATTCCTCCGAAAATAGTTAACAGCAAGCTCCGCTTCCGCAGAAAATGGCAGATGAATTCCCAGCCGATGGCTTCCAGATAAATCGCCAGCATGATGTTGGCGATCATGGCATTGGCTGCCAGCAGCTTGATGGCTACTGCTATCAGACCGGCCAGCAGAATGCTGCCAAAGCGAGGCACCAGGCGCTTCAGAGTCAGCATCACGAAAAATCCCAGCGAAGCGAGGAGAATCCCCCGGTAAGGGACCCGGAAATTATGCAACACCATGCCCAGGGTCAGTTCCAGAAAACCCCAGACTCCGCCCATTACACCGATCAGGACAGTTTCTCTCAGCGTGAATCTGAACATATTTTTTTCTCCTTTATCTCCCAGACCGTATCCGCGTATGAACCAAGCCAGTCTTCATGGCTCACCAGTATCAGCGCCATTCCTTGGGCTACCATTCTATCCAGAACGCCCATCATGGCGGTCAGGCTTTGAAAATCCTGGCCTGAGGCAGGCTCATCCAGGATCAGCACATCAGGCCGCGAAAGCAGCGCCAGAAATAGAAAAACCCTTTGAGATTCACCCCTTGACAGGTACAAGGGATCCCGCTCAAGCAGATGTTTCAGCCCGAGCGTTTCAATCAGATCATCACTGTTCAGGCTGTTGATGTTCCTTTTTTTTATAAACTCAATTTCCTCAGCGAATGTGTCACACTGAGCGAAATAACGGAAATTCTGCGGAAGATAACCGAATTTTAATCCGGGTTTCCTGCAAATCGTGCCGGCGGATTGCTTTATCCGACCCAGAATCAGGTTGATCAGGGTAGTCTTGCCTGTCCCATTCAGTCCGGAGAGATGAATCCATTGTCCCCTTTTCAGCTCAAGATTGACATCCTGAAAAAGCTGATTGCCGTTTTCAAAACAGATCCCGAAAGACTCAAGCTTGATTACAGATTCTCCCTGCTCACGATTGCCAGCCGAACCCGCATGCTGATCAGGATAAAGCCCGAATCGCTCAATCAGAGCGGAATTGATCGTATTTCCATTCCAGACGCAAGAAGATACTACCCCACCTTTTTCCAGTCCCAGAAAATGACCTTGCTGACCCTTGATTTCGCGTGTTTTATGGTCTGTGATCATCATCGTTCCGCCCTGGATTTGGAATTCCCTGAAAATTCCGAGCGCCAGATCGCTGCCCAGCGAATCCAGATGAGCGGTAGGTTCATCCAGCAGTAAAAGGTCAGGCCGTGAAATAAGAGCAATGCCAAGGATCAGTCTCTGTTTTTCACCAGCCGAGAGTGTGCGCACCGGAAGCTCCAGTTTATCTTTCAGTCCGATTTTCTCAGCCCAAGTCGTGAGAGCCTGAGTGGAATCTTCACCGCCCTGCTGGATCAGGCTGTGGGAAAGTTCATTGGCAACTGTGTCATAGAAAAAAGGAGAATCAATGTTCTGCAATACTACAAAGCTCTTTTTATAGCTGTTTTCCGTTGATTCCGCTTCAAAGCGTGCCTGTGGATAGCAAGTCGAAAGGCCACCCAGATATTCCAGCAACGTGGTTTTGCCGCTGCCGTTCCTGCCTGCCAGATACCAGAAATCACCTGGTTGGACTTCCAGTTCAGAAATCTCCAGATTCCTGGTTTTTCCATCAAGATAAAGAGATAAATTTTTTAACTTGATCATCTTTGTCCATTTCAGATTATTAAGTATTCAAACCGGATTTTCATTTCTAATTAAGGCTGCTCAATGGTTTTCCTGCTGAATTTCAGCTGTCCTGTGGATCACGCCCATGCACCCTTGATTGTAAAGATTGCGGGCAAAGCATTCCACGCAGATGTCAGCTCCAAATACCATATGCGTATGCATGCTGTGATTTCCCACAGCAATGCTTCTGAAGCCGGAGTCTTCAGCAATCGTGCCGGCCGGGATTTTCTTGAAGTAGCCGGAAAATGGAAATTCCTTGTTATCGTTTTCTTCCAGATAATTGTATCCATTGGGAAAAGCAAAGACCTGCTGTGTGCCTGTAGACATTGTGAGCAGCTGATTTTCACCTGGTTCATAATAATACCAGCCCATCGAGTTTTTAGATGCTGAATATGGCGTCCTGAAATCCTGCTCCCCGATTCCCTCCAGAATGATCAAAGCTATTTTATGGTCTTTCAGATTGTCCCTTACCAGTTTGCGCAGACCGGTAATTGTTTCAACATTTCCAAGCGGGGTTGCCACAGGAATCTGATAAGAGATGCCCGGTACTCGGTAAATTTTACGTCCAGGAGTGCCTGAAGTTCTGAAAGTAAAACCTTCTTTTGCCACCAGAAGATACTCAGGAATACGCTCCAGAATGCATTCGGCTCCGGGGAAAAGATCAATCAATTCCTGTCTGGCTGCAATGCGTTCAATCTCAGGTAGAGTTGACAAGTATGCCAGATCTTTTGGAGTCGGTTTATGCAGGCCTGCATAACGCGCAGACCAGTTGCCGGAAATAGCCAGCCCATCCAGTCCGTTGAGGTCCAGTTCGGCTATGTGCTCAGTCAGATTGCCTGTGCCGACTATGACAGGTGTGTATCCGGATTGTGCGAGCATAAATTCAACTTCACTGAAAACTTCTTCCAGCAGGCGGATTCTTTCCGTTTCAGACAAGGGATTGAAGCGGCTGATAAAATACTGCCTGCTGTACATCAGGCAGACCAGCTGCGGATGATATTGTCCGATCAGGTCCAGAGCAGTTTCGCTGACCCAGCGGTTGCTCAATTGATCCACATCCCCTGGATAATGGTGCCTCTGCAGCACCCCGCGCAATATTTCCGTAGAATAGTTTTCCACCTGAATTTTTTCCCCTGTCTTCAGGTCAAGCATGTTCTGCCATTCTCTTGCATCAACAATCACTATGCTCATGTTGCCTCCTTAACATCAGTTTGATACGGCCTGCCGTGAATTTTTATCCTGCGTCCGCAGGATGGGCATTGATTGCCTTCTTTGCACAAAAACTTGTCCATCCTGTCGCCTCCGCAACCCAAACTGAAGCGTTCAATCACTCTGGTGCCACAATCCGGACAAACCGTATTGACCCAGTCCGAACCTACAAAATTGTGGAAATACACATATGACAGTTTTTTACGTGCTGTCTGAAGCAACTGATTGATCCTTTCAATACTGGGATATGCAACACTTTTCATCTCATGTTCAGGCAGGAGTCGGAAAACATGCCATGGAATATCCGGATCAATGCCTGCTATAAATTCTGAAATTGCACCCAGCTCAGAATCATTGACACCCTCAATCACGGGTGTAGTTACTTCAATGTGCCTGATTTTTGCAAGCCTGCTGATGTTTCGCAGGATGGGATCAATGCTTCCAATTCCAATGTAATTGCGATGAAATTCCGCAGAAAAGCCTTTAAGGCCTATATTGAGAAAGGAAAAAATCGCTGCCAGTATCTCAGTCGACTCCTCAGTGGTATAGGCATTGGTGAGGCAACCCATCGGCAGGCCGGCCTGGTCTGCATTTTGTTTCAGCTTCAACAAGCTCTGCAGCGACATTGCCGGCTCATTCACATTAAAGACGATGTTCTGGCACCCGTGTTTCAAGGCCATGCGGATCAGTTCTTCAGGAGCCATTCCGTTCATTTCAGCTTTGAATTCTAAAGGGTCACGACGGGCGACATGGGCATTTGAACAATAACGGCAGCTGAAATTGCAGCCATATGTTCCGATGGTCAGAGTCCGGCTGTCAGGATGGGCGTGATAAAAAGGCATGGACTCCATCCTTGAAACCGAACAAGCGCTCCACTGCATGGGAAAACGCTCTTTGACTGCTCCCTGTTCTTCGCGGTACATCCTGCACACGCCGGCTTGCCCTGCGCTGAGATCACAACGCCATTCGCAATAATTACATCTCATCCATTCACTCCGTTCAGCGGCTGTTCCATGAACATCTTAAATTTATCGTTATCGAGTTTCACAGCAAACCGTTCTATAATATATTATATAACGAAGGGCCGATAATTGTTACAATGACTTATTCCCTCAGCGAGCATGGTTGCTGTAACAGATAATTTCCGAGCGCAGTATAATAGGATATAATAAGAGGCTCAGACAAAACGAATGAAACATCTGCACACCCGTTTTTTGACTTTCCTGATTCTTGCGCTGCTCACCGGCTGCGGCAGTCCAGAACCGTCTCTGACCATTTTCTATGCCGGAAGTCTGGCCAGGCCGATGAAAGACCTTGTCGAGAAGTTCCAGCTGGAAAACCCAGGTCTCAAAGTCAACACTGAAGCTTCCGGCAGCCGCGCCTGCTGCTGGAAAGTGCTTCAACTCAAAAGGAAGGCAGATCTCATCCTCTCCGCCGATTACCTGGTGATCGAAGATCTGCTGATGCCGAACGAATCTGACTGGTACGTTATTTTTGCCGGCAACCGGATGGTGATCGCATATACCGAACATTCAAAATTCGGTTCAGAGATAACTGAGCAAAACTGGCTGTCAGTTCTCACATCTGCGGAAATCAAAGTCGGACACTCGGATCAGAATCTTGACCCTGACGGATATAGAGCTATTCTCTGCTGGAAGCTTGCGGACAATTACTATAAAGAACAGGTCAAAGGAAAACTATCAGAAGCGCTTTCCCGGAACTGTCCTGCCGCCAATATCAGACCGATGAGTATCGAACTTGTAGCGCTTCTTCAGAATTACGCATTGGATTATGCCTTCTTGTATGAATCAATAGCCATGCAGCACAAGCTGAAATATCTGAATCTGCCGGATGAGATCAATCTTGGTTCTTCTAAATTCAATGAATTCTATGCCTGCGCAACGATTGAAATCACCGGAAAAACTCCAGACACAATTTCAATCATGAAAGGTACTGAGATCAGCTATGCCGCCACAATTCCCAAAAGTGCCTCCAACCCAAAACTGGCCCTGATGTTCATGGAATTTTTATTGTCTGATGAGGGAAAACAGATCATCGAACGCAATCATCAGAACCCTTTCAGACCCTGCATTCCAAGCGATAAAACGAAAATCCCGGCTGAACTTCTGAAATACTGCGGAGACTGATGGAACCGGAAGGGGCCGTCCGGATCATTCCCCGAATGCATAAACCTTTCCGTCATACCAGGGAACTACCAGCAGACCCCTGCCGTTAGTTCTGCAGACAAGAGGTGATGGCCAGAGAGTCTGCCCCCTGGTATCGTATGACCAGAGCTTGCCCCCGAGGCTGAATTCCCATAGTTTATCTCCTGTTTTCAGGTCCAGCAGGTAGAGCAGGTTGTCTAAAGATGCGACCAGCACAACCTGCCTGTTTTTGTATTTGAAAATCACCGGGGAAGAGGAATTGTACTTTCCGCAGCGGAATTTCCAGAGAATTTTTCCGCCGTCCGTCTCGATGGCATAGATGTTTCTGTCGAAATCAGGAACTATCACTGTTTTGCTGCTTTGATCCAGACTGCCGGGATAGACGATGTTCATGCCCAGCTTGTCTTTCCACTTTTCCTTCCCTTTGACTGCGTCGATCGCATAATAAACCCCGAACATTGTGCCGAAATAAACCTTAGTCCCCAGTTCCGAAACTACCGGTGCAGAGGTTATCTGCAATGATGTAGTGAATTTCCAGAGGACTTCTCCGGAATCCTGCGACAGGCAGAAAAGGTTTCCATCCGCTGAAGTCACAAAAAGTTTGTCCTGTCCATTGATTACAGCTGAAACAGGGGAAAAAACATTCATCATTCCCAGAGTCTTTCTCCAGATTATTACACCTGTTGAAGGTTCCAGGCTGAGAACTTCGCTTTTCTGCACTGGTTTGAACATCTTTTTGTCCGAATACCAGATAGTCAGGATGATTCTTTGCATTCCTCCGGACTCCGCCAATACCGGTGAAGATGTCACTGCGTCATATACTGTAAAACTCCAGGGATAAATCTCGCGAGTCCAGGCCGGTTTTCCGCTTAAAGCATCCAGGCAGTAAACCACCCTGTCTGTAGACACGGCCAGCACAAAAGCTTTGCCGTTTAACCTGAAATAAAGCGGACTGGAATTGATCGCAGCTCCGGTAGTATAGCGCCAGATTTCCCTGCCGTCTTTTGCATCAATGCAATAGAGATTATGATCATAGGAGCCGATGAATATCCGCAGGTTTCCATCCGGATTGCCTGCAACTGCCGACTCGGACCAGACGCTCATTTTCTGCCTGTATTCCCAGACATGGGAATCGAGGGTGAAAGTCCAGAGCTGATTGAGGCTGTTCAAATTGAGGTCTGAACAATAGCTCCGCCCTGAGTCTCCGCCGGCCATCACCCATTCCAGATTGGTCTCTGAAGTCGCAAAGGCGGTGTGATCTGCCGTGATCAAAAAGAAAAGCAATGAAAAAAGACAGCAAAGCGGCTTCATCGCGAAGCACCAAAAGAAGATCCGCAGGTAGCCTTGCAAGTGCCGCAGTTGATGCAGAGTAATCGGTCGATACAGTCTCTGCTGATCGCGGCTTCCGGGCAGGAACTGCGACCGGCAGCTGAAAGCCCGGCTGGATTCAATTCAATCTGAAATAAGGCCTGGCGGCCGATCAGGGCCAGAAACAGTCCGGTCGGGCACATGAATCTGCACCAGGGGGCTGTCACCAGGAAAGAGCTGAAAATCACGATGTTGATGGAAATGATCGAAGAAGCATCAATTTCAAATCCATAAAGAGGGCACCAGGCATCGCTGAAATAAACGCTGGAAGCGCTTAAAAGTCCGTATATGATCAGGGATACGAATCTGAATTTCAAAAGTGCCGGCTCCCATTCAGGTTTCAGCAAAGCCAGGAGAATGTTGAAGAGCATGATCAGTGCAAAGATAGCTGTTACATATTCCACAGCGAATTCATTGCTGGGCAAAGTTTTGTACAGGATGCAAAGAGCTGAAACAAGAAGCAGTCCCAGCAGACAGCGCTTTGCCCGATTCGTTTTTACCGGTGTGATCCGGTTGCCGATCTCCTGAAGAAATCCAAGCGGGCAGACGAAGCTGCAGAAAAGCCGTCCGGATAAAAAGGCGAAACCGCCGACAACTGCGAATATACTGAGATGCGCGAATGAAAGCAGATCATCACGTCCGATCTCAGTCAACCCGAACATGGCGAGACGCATCACGCAGAGGCACTCGTAGACAAAAAAAACGAACACCAGTAGAGACGCAGCCTGAATGTACCTCCTCATGCGCAGGAGTTTGGAAGGCTTAAGCTGAAGAAGACATTGCATTCCGATCAGCATGATCAGAAAAACAAGCACTACAGGCAGGCCGTCGATCCAGCTTCCCATCACAGGCAGGAAAGGTTCGTTAAATAATTTGTGAAACAAAGTGTCCTCCAGAATCAAGCTCTGGAAAGCCTTTTTTTATGGCTCTCGTAAAACCATTTCAAAGAAATGAACCCCCAGAAGCAGATGCCCACAAACACTACTGTGATCGGGGCTGCCTCCCGCATGCCGAACTGATTGAATGTGTCATCGATCATGATCGGGATCGTGCTCGGCCTGTAAGCTACTATCATCAGGCTGCCTGCTTCGGAGAGAGCCCTGGAAAAACTCAGGATGCAGCCGTTGAAAATCCCAGGCGCGGCAAGCGGCAGGGTGATCCGGAAAAAAGTCAGGGCTGCAGATGCACCCAGCGAGCGGCTGGCATTTTCGAATTTCACGTCCACCGCTTCAAAGGCATTGATCGCAGACCGAACCAGAAACGGGAAACTGACAAAGATCTGGCAGCAGATAATGCCGATGGCTGTTCCGGCAAAAGACACTCCGAATTGCTGAGCTAAAAAGTCTCCCAGAGGTGTTTTAGGACCGACCAGGACCAGAATGGCGATTCCTGCCGCTGTCTGGGGAACCATGATCGGCAGGTCGATCAAAGCATCGACTGCGGCTTTCAGCCTGAAATCGTTCCTGGCCATGATATAGCCAAGCGGGACACCCATCACGAAAATCATCAGGGTTGAGACCAGCGCTGTGACTGCACTCAGCTGCATGGCATTCCATATTTCCGGACCGCAGGCATTGATCAGGGTCTGGGGCTGGTACTGGAAAAGCAGGTTAAGCAGCGGGAAAATCACCAGCAGCAGAATCAGTCCGCCCGACAAGGCCAGCACTTTTTCAAACCCGCTGCTCAGGCGTTCCCATAACCCGCTTAAAACAGCGTAGATGAAAGCCAGGATCAGGAATCCTGAAATCCAGTATGCACTCACCGCAATCAGCGAAAACAGGAAAAGATAGAGATAGACAGTAAGCCTTTTATTGTGGTACATCCCTGCATACAGAAAAATGGCCATCAGGAAAAGCAATTCTCTTTTGTTGATCAGATATACGAATAAAAGAAGAAGCAGATACCCTGCCAGATAATTTTTCCAGCTGAATGCAGGAAGGGCTTGCTTGTATTTCAGACCACAGAAAACCAGCCAGAAATTTCCGCAGAGGAACATGAGATTAGTAGGCCAGTCATAGCTGGAAACACCGTTAAGACTTGGAACTTTTTTAAGAAGCATGGAAAAAATGAGCAGATGTGCAGCGCAGAAGATCATAAACATTAAAGTCCGCTTGACAGCCGAAGAACCCAAATTGTCACCCGTTTTCGTTTTATATATTAATATATAGCGCACAACTGGGAAATTGTTACAAAAATCATCCAAACAGCTCTGTACTCAGATAACGCTCCCCTGAATCCGGGAGAATGGCCACAACGCATTTCCCCTTATGAACAGAAGATCCGGCGATGCGCATGGCTGCTGCTACAGCCGCTCCGCTCGAGATGCCGCAAGTAACCCCTTCTTCACGGTGCAGTCTCTTGGCGAATTCGAGGGCTTCATCATCGGAAACAGTCTGAATCTCATCCACCAGGCTCAGGTCGAGAATCTCAGGTTTGAAGCCGGCACCGATCCCCTGGATTTTATGAGGGCCAGGTTTGGGGATTTTTCCGTTTCTGATTGCCGTCAGTACCGGTGAATTCAATGGTTCCACAGCTACGGAGAGGATCGCTTTGTTCTGAATCTGCTTGATGTATCGGCTGACTCCTGTGATAGTGCCGCCTGTCCCTATACCGGCCACGAAAATATCGATCTGCCCGTCTGTATCGTTCCAGATTTCAGGGCCAGTGGTCTTGAAATGGATCTCAGGATTGGCTGGATTTTTGAATTGCTGCGGCAGGAAATATCGGTCAGGTTCCAGTGCGCAAATTTCCTCGGCCCTGTCGATTGCTCCCTTCATCCCTTTCGTTCCTTCAGTAAGTATCAGTCTGGCGCCAAAGGCCTGCAGCATCTTACGCCGTTCCATGGACATGGTTTCAGGCATTGTGAGCATCAGCGGATATCCCCTGGCCGCGCAGACGTAAGCCAGGCCGATTCCCGTATTGCCGCTGGTGGGTTCGATCACAGTGACATCGCTTTTTCCAGGCTTCAGGATTCCTCTTTTCTCAGCGTCCCAGATCATGGAAGCTCCAACCCTGCATTTAACAGAATACGAAGGGTTGCGGCCTTCGATTTTGACCAGCAGGAATGCTCCAAGGCCTTTTGCAATCCGGTTGAGCCTGATCAGCGGTGTATTTCCAATGCTCATGCTGTTGTCTTCAAAAATCCTGGACATTCAGTCCTCCACTTTAAGTTACTTCCAAAGATATGATATGCTTTGCCAAGAAGGTTTGCATCAATTCAACATGCATGGCTTATATTGGAGGTATGGCATGTGGCTTTCCAGACTCAACCACTGGCTGTCAGAAAAAATTCCCTGCGCGCTCGTGACGATCATCAGCATTGAAGGCTCGACTCCCAGGGAACCCGGCGCTAAAATGACTGTGAACGTAAAGGGAGAAATTGCAGGCACTGTGGGCGGTGGCGCGCTGGAACACGACTGCATCGCCAGGGCAATCGAGTCGATCAAAAGCGGCAAAACCCTGATCCATGAATACAAACTTGACGGCGGAGAATGGGTCAGCACGGCAGACGGAAAGGAAAAGAAGGCCCTCTGCGGCGGCAGAACCACTGTCTTCATCGAGCCCGTGTATCCTGATAAAGCTCTGGAAGTGCTGATCTTCGGTGCAGGCCACATAGGCGAGCAGCTTGCCAAGTACTGCGCTATCCTCTCCTGGCCCTGTAAGGTCTTTGACGACAGGCCGGAGTTTCTCACAAAAGAAAAATACCCCGAAGCTGAACTGATTCTGGGAGAATTTACTAAGATTTCCGATAAGATCAAGCCTGAAGCCCAGTCCTATTGCGTGATCATGACATACGGCCATGTCCATGATCAGGAGGTACTGGAGCAGCTTTTGAGAATCCCGGAAATTCCTTACATCGGCATGATCGGCAGCAGAGCCAAGGTAGCAGTATCCTTACAGATGATGGAGAAAAAAGGTCTGAAAATCGGTCCCCGCGTATACACCCCGATCGGCTTCAATCTTGGAGTGAGGGAGCCTGCGGAGATTGCCCTGGCCATCAGCGCCGAGATCAAGGCTGTGCAGGAAGGCGTGCAGATCAGACACATGCGGGACCCTGAATAATAACTAAGGAATTATTCCTGCTCCGGTCGTTCCGCTGGCACTTCTTGTGCCAGCTACACTTATCGGCGGCTGTGACCACCTCAGCAACTTGCTTCGGTGTGATTCTACCAATAGCAAGGCTTCAGCGACGCCTTGAACTCCTCCGCAGGAACAATTCCTTAGTTTAATTGAATCATCATATGGCCAGTTGGCTTAACCGGTCACTTAAACGCTTTTTCCAGCACTGTCCCTGCATTAAAACTCTGTTTACAGTCCACTGGCTTTGTGATATAAATCATTATATAACGCTAAATGGAGAATATCATGGACAGTAAATTGCGCGACGCCCTGCTCAGCCGGATCGACCCTAAAATCAAACTCAAGGAATTTTATACATTCGTAAATGCAGTGCTCGCAAAGTCGAAACGCCTGGGCATGGCGATCATGATCACAGGCATGCCCGGACTGGATGATGACTCGCAGACACATCACCGCTGTTATCTGAAGGAACTGGTGGGAAGGAAAGTGCGGGATGTGGCAGTGGAAATGCTTGAGAGCAGAAATTGCCTGAAGGCCTCACTGGGCATGGCCTGCATCAGCAGCGCGCTTCCTCTGCCGGATCTCTACTTTGAAGGCGATGCCATCGATGCCTTTGAAAAGCTTGCCGCAAGCCATAAAACCGCTTTTATCGGCCACTTTCCCCTGGCTGAGCGCTGGCGCGACCAGGGCCTGCCTGTCGACATAGTCGAACTGTCTCCAGGCCCAGGCGACATTCTGTGGAGCGATTCGCATCAACTGCTTTCCAAAACCGAACTGCTCTTTTTGACCGGCCTGACCCTGGTCAACGGTACTTTCGAAGAAGTGATCAGGCGGACTCCGAATGCAAAGTACCGGATCCTGCTTGGTCCGACTGTTCCTTTTTCCGATGTTTTTTTTGATTTCGGGATTGACTTGGTCGGCTCAGTGCTGCTTCCCGACGAGCGCCAGGTGCTGGATTATTATCAGCACGGGGGCGGCGGCCTGCCCGGAGCTCCGGCAGGCACATTTCAGACAGTCTGCCTGACCCGGACTCCGCAACTGCAGAAATTCCTGAAAAAAATTTAGGGGATAATTCAATGCAGATGACATTCCTTGATTATCTGAAAATGGGGGCTGTTTTCATGTACCCCATGCTCGCGCTCTCGGTTTTAACAGTCTGTGTAATGATCGAGCGCTATTTCTATTTCAGGGGACTGGAAACCAGTTACCACGATCTTGACGAGTCCCTTAAAAAAGGACATCTAGAAACAAGGCAGAAGAGATATCAGGATTTCGCTGCAGGAGGATGTAAGAACAGTGAACAGGAGGAGATTTTCTGGGAAGATGAATACCGCCAGAATACCCGTTATTTCGGAGTGCTTTATTTTGCGGCCAGTACCGCTCCCTTGATCGGTCTTCTGGGCACCATCTCCGGAATCATCAAAATGTTCCGCGCCATTTCAGTCACAGGCTATCATACTGATCCGTCCTTTCTTGCCACAGGCATCTGGGAAGCACTGGTCACCACCTTCACCGGCATCCTGATCGCAATCCCTGCTACAGCCATGCTGCAGTATTTTGACCTGAAAAACAGGGATGCTCTGCTCAGACTCCGAAAAATTTTCTCTAACCGGAACTGAAATGAAAAGACTCAGCTACCTGGACCGACATCCGCTTTTAACCATGTACCTCACCCCTTTGATTGATGTGCTGCTTGTGCTGATCATTTTTCTGGTACTCTCCACCTCATTCGCCAAATTTAATTACCTGGACATTGTCCCGCCCGCAGCAGCCGAAAAGCGGGACCAGATCAGCGGTCCTCCCCAGAAGCTCGTCGAACTGGGTGCTGACGGATCGATCCTGGTAGACAAACAACCAGCATCACTTGAAGATCTGAAGACAATCCCGCTTCCGGACGATACTGTGACACTGGCTGTGGACAGGAAATGCAGATTCAACGATTTTGCCCGCGTTTTTGATGTTTTGAGTTATCGTAACCCGAAGATAAATCTGGTTTATAACCTTGAGTGACCTGATATACAATGAATTTTAAAGCGGCAATGGCTATCTCTTTATCCCTGCATGCCCTGGCCCTGCAGTATCCAATCTGCGAAGGATCATCCAGTCTTCCGCTGCAATCCAGAATCTCCCTGATGGTGGCAAGAGTTCCAGTTCCCGCGCCACTTCCGGCAGTGATTGCACCTCCTCCACCCCCGCCACTTCCGAAACCCGAACTTAAGCCCGAGCCGAAACCACCTGAACCAAAACCGGTGATCCATGAACCTGAAAAACTGCCAGTCAGGAAAAAATCTGATGCACAGGTCAGAAAACCTGAGAAGCACTCAGAGCCTGCCACTCCTGTTGCATCAATTTTCAGCTCAGTCCCGCCTCCTGCTGATAAACCGGCGCAGGCAGGTATCGCTATTCTTTCAACTACCCCTCAGGCCGATCGTCACGATTCAAATGCTGAATACTTGAGCTTCAAGGAAAGTTACCTCACCTATGTGCAGGGGGAGATAGCCAGGACAGTGCAGGAACTCAACTATGAGTTTTCAGTACGCAGCGACCAGCGCCTGGAAGTTGAATTCGAAGTCCGTTCAGACGGAACGCTCGGTAACCTGCATTTCATCAGAAATTCAAGCCGGTCCGAACTGGATCAGGCAGTAGCTGATAAGATCAGATCGCTGTCAGGCAGACTTCGAAAATTCGAAGGAAAGCCACTGGATTTTCTTACGCTCAGACTGCCGGTTTTGATCAAAAAAATCGAATGAGGATAGACAATGAAGCGGAAAACGGATCATGAAATCTCTCTTAAGACATCTCTGCAGCTGAAAAAAGATAATCATGAATTTCTGGGTAATCCCTCTGTACTGCTCCTGGAAAAAATCGCAGAATGTGGCTCGATTACCAAGGCAGCTAAAGCTGCCGGCATCAGTTATAAAACCGCCTGGGACACCATCGACAGGGTCAATAATCTATCAGACGAACCACTGGTGGAAAGTTCCAGCGGAGGTTCAGGCGGTGGTGGAACCAGGCTCACGGGAAAGGGGCTTAAAATGGTCACCATGTTCCGCCAGATTGAAACCGAACAGCAGAAACTACTGGATTTTCTGCGCCTCGCTCTCGACGATTTCGACGAATCTTATCAGTTTTTCAGAAAAATGCTTTTAAAGACCAGTGCGCGGAATCTTTTTTACGGCACTGTTTCCCTGATCAAGCAGGGCACTTTGAATGCAGAGGTAGTCCTCTCACTCAAGGGCGGGGACAGCATCGCAGCCACTATCACCAATCAGAGCCTGGAAAATCTGAGGCTTAAAATCGGAGATGAGGCCTGCGGCCTGGTGAAAGCATCCTGGGTGATCCTGACTGTTGAAGAAGACTTCCAAACCAGTGCCAGAAATATCTATCGGGGCATAGTAGAGAAAATCATGTCAGACGGGGTCAATTCAGAGGTGATTTTAAAGCTGCCTGGTGGAAATACACTCACCGCAGCGATCACTGACGAGAGCGTAAAAAACCTTGGGATCAGGACCGGCTCTGCCGTAACCGCCATGTTCAAGGCTTCCAGCGTGATAATAGGAAGCTTCTAACAATATTAATTGTAAGAAGCTCGAAGGATTAGGAGCCTATACTAATTCACCATTTCCTGAAAATGAAAAAAGCAGCCACTACCAGGAAGAAAAAACCCACCAGATAGTTCCAGCGGAACTGTTCTTTCAGATATAACACTGAAAAGATCGAAAATACCACCAGAGTGATCACTTCCTGGATCGTCTTGAGCTGGGCAGTAGTGAACTTTGCTGAACCGTATCGATTCGCAGGCACCTGGAAGCAGTATTCCACAAAAGCGATCAGCCAGCTCACCAGAATCGCCAGCCAGAGCGCGGAACTTTTGTAACGCAGATGCCCGTACCAGGCAAAAGTCATGAAAACATTGGAAATGATCAAGAGAACTATGGTCAGCATGAAGGAATTGTATTACCGTGACCGAAATGATTCAAGTAGGGGTGAACGGCCGTTCACCCCTACTTAAGAATAGGTTGTGCCAGCACCAGCACATTCCCGTCAGGGTCTGCGAAATATGCTGCCTCATCACCCCAGTCGCGTGTCTTTCTCTCTGAAAGAATCCTGGCCCCGGCCTTTTTCAGATTCCGGATGGCCTGATCCAGATCGTCACAATGAAAATAAATCTCGCAGCCGGAAATAGCGCTTGAAGGGGGCAGAAAAGGTTTTTCACCGGTGTTGATTGCAAACGAATCCTTCTTGTAGATCCCGAAGCTGATTCCGTTGGGCAGCTCGTATTCAATGTAAACCGGTACATTCACCCTGGTTTTGAATCCAAAGGCTTCGTTGTAAAATTTCTCAGCACGTTTAAGGTCTGAAACAGCCAATATTGTAAGGACATGACGGATTTCAGCCATTGCTTTTCTCCAGCAGTTCACCGTTGATTCCGATCTTGATCAAAGTGATGGAGATTCTCTGACCAGACTGCTCAAGCGCCTGCCTCACCAGCCTTGCCAGTCCATGGCAGCAGGGGACTTCCATGAAGGCGATCGTGATGGAATGAATATCATTGGCATTGAAAATTTCCGATAACTTCATCATGTAATGCTGGGCGTCATCCAGTTTGGGACATCCGATCAATAATATTTTTCCGGCCAGCAGCTGGGAATGGAATGAGGCATAGGCAAAAGGAACACAGTCAGCCGCGATCAGAAGGCCCGCTTGCTTGAAGTAGGGAGCGTTCACTGGCATCAGATTCAACTGCACAGGCCAGTTTTTGAGTTGGGATGGGCCGCATTTTTCAGCCGGAGTTTTTCTGGGAGCAGGCTTCAATTCCCGGGCTGCTGAAGAGGGACAGCCGCAAGCCAACTTCTTCTCCTTCTTAATTACAGCCAGCTCATCAAAGGGCTTAGCTTCCCTCTCTTCAATAAAAATAGCACCCTGAGGGCACTCTGCGAGACATGTTCCAAGACCGTCGCAATATGTTTCAGACAGCAGCTTGGCTTTTCCCTTCACGATCCCGATCGCACCCTCATTGCAGGCTTCGACGCAAAGCCCGCAGCCGTTGCATTTATTTTTGTCTATCTTGACTATTTTTCTTTGCACTTTGGTCCTCCTATTTAAGCAGGTTCCGGATGAATTCCACCACTTTATTCAGCCAAATCCGCCAGTGTGGTTTTTTTCAGAAATTTCTGGAAGTTTTTAGCCAGTCTGGTCATGGCAGCACCAAGCAGACAATTTCCAAATGGACATTCGGACTTGCCGAACGGGCAATCTTCAGGAGTGAGTTTTCCTTCAATCATTTCATAGACTGAAAGCAGAGTTATTTGTTGGGGTTCCACAGACAGGGTAAAACCACCTTTCGGACCGCGCACCGACTTAACAAGACGTCCTTTTTCCAACAACTGCATTACTTTGGAGAGATGGAATTCAGATGATCCGGTCATTTCCGCCATTTTTTTAACATTCAGCAATTGCCTGCTGCGGACAAGTAATGCCAGTGAGTGGATAGCGAGATACGTTGCTTCTGACAACTGGATAAATTTAGCCATGCTGTCTCCTCAATGCTAATTTTAGTACCTAAATACTTGTTTGTCAAGGAGCAGTGAAAATTGTGCACTGCAAAAAGAACTTATCTTCATAATAGAAGTTGGTAAGATTGTATGAGTGTAAGTTTGTAAGTCGGAAAAAGATTTTCTTCTCCTCTTACAAACTTATAAACTTATTAACTCAATCACCTGTTGTCTTGAAAAACCCGACCAGATCCTGATAGACCTGGAATCTCAGCGGCAGTCCGGCGATGATCGTGACATGCCCGCCGTCATAAATTGTTTCCCGGTCTTTGGGATGACCATTTTTGCGCCAGCCTGCTGAAGCTTCTACAGGCATCACATGATCGTATCTGGCAATCAGGTTGTGCACAGGTATATTGATAAAGGATGGACCGGTTTTCTGCCCCCCGATTTCCATCTGTTCATGGTAAAAGCTGTTTTTCTGGTAGATTTCACGGATAAACTTCCTCAATACTTCGCAGGGGAAGGGTACGTTGTCCCGTGACCAGAAGTCCAGGGCTCGATAAAGCTGCACAAAAGCCGCGTTATCGGAAAAATTGAACAGATTCCTGTATTTATCAAACATCATTTTCACGTCCAGAAAGGGAAACCCTGAGTGCAGGACTTCAGGCGGAACAAATCCCTGCCGCTTGAAGGAATTGATTGTCAAGTCCAGGTTGAAATGTCTCGGATCCATCCAGAGCGAGAGTTTGCCTCCATGTTCCATGTTTATAGGTGTTGTCAGCAGAGTCAGGGAAGCCAGCAGGCTGTCTTTACTATACTTGGCTGCATAAATTGAAGCCATGATCCCGCCGATGCATTGTCCCATCAGATGCAGCCTGGACTTGCCCGAATGCCTCAAAACCCTTTTCACTGCCCTGTGGATATATGTGTCGAGATAGTCGTCAAGCGTGATTTCAGCATGTTCCACTCCTGGAGTGCCCCAGTCGATCAGGTAGCAGGAAACTCCCGAATTGACCAGGGCCTGAATCACGCTGTGCCCGGACAGCAGGTCCAGAATATAGTTTCGGTTGATGAGCGACGGTACGATCAAGAGCGGAAGCCCGGTGGGATTAAGAGATTCATAATGATACACGCAGAGGCTGTTTTCCTGATAGAGAGTTTTCCTGGGTGTCGGGCTGATCCCGAGCTCACAGAAAGCTTTCTCCTTTTCGGCATCGTTTGAATAATTGCAGGCAGCCAGCACTTTCCAGAAATCATTGCATTTTTTCTGCAGTTCTTCCAGCTGGATTTCAGGCATTTTTTCGGCTCGCTTTCCTGGTCTTGGCTGATGTTTTAGAATTTCCGGCGGATCTGGCCGGACAGGGTTGCTTTTCCGGTCTCACCAATCTTTTCACTTCCACAAGATCCTGCTTCAGTTCTTCCAGTCTGTCCTCGAGATCCAGAAGCTTTGAATCCATCCGCAAAATGTATGTTCCCAGCTTGCCGATTGATTCTTCGCTGGGCAGGGACATGGATTTCAGCATCCTGGCCTTGCATTCATCAAGTACTGCCTTGGAATTGAACGCCCCTTCGAATGAATTTCCCATGGATTTCAGGAATTCAGGGCTGTTCATGGTCTTCTCAAACCACTCCAGCATCATTTTTTCCCATTGCTTCTGGAATTCATCTAACATCGGATTGAACATCGATTTTTCCTTTTTTAATTCAATTCTATCATTTTTTGTTTTTCTCAGAAAGCCACATAAACTATGGACTGAATCCTGCTGTGGCTGTCTTCGGCTGCGAACTTGATTCTGCCTCATACAGGATATTCAGCAACGCCTTTGAACGCCTCCGCAGGAATCAGTCCATAGCTTATATTCATTACTAAAAAGCAGGTACACTCGGTCGAGTGTACCTGTATCAAAATCGTTCTGAATTACAGTGTCAGCCCGCCGTTTACTGAAAGAACGTGCCCGGTAATATAGTTCGACTCGTCGGATGCCAAGAATAAAAAGGCGTTGGCGATCTCGTCCGGCTCTGCCAGACGACCCATCGGAGTTTTATCCCTGATCCCTGAGAGAACCTTCTCAGGAACAGTCTTCATCATTTCAGTGTTGGTGTAGCCAGGAGCCACCACGTTCACACAGACATTCTTCCTGGCCAGTTCCTTGGCCATGGATTTGGCCATGCCGATGATCCCGGCTTTGCTTGCCGCGTAATTGGCCTGTCCGACATTGCCGTATTCGCCGACCACGGATGAAGTGAAAATGATCTTGCCGCGATTCTGATCTCTCATCTTGTCCACGACTGACCTCGCGGAATTATAGGCTCCCTTGAGATTCACGTCCACTACCAGGTCAAACTGATCTTCGGTCATCTTATGGGTCATGGCGTCCCTGGTGATACCTGCATTGCAGATCATCACGTCGACTGCCCCGTATTTGCTGATCACGCGCCCAACCGCCTGTTCCATTAACGGATATTCCGTAACATTCACCTGCTCGAAATGAATCCTGTCCGCATACTGCGGGAATTCCTGTTTGAAGGCATTAGCATCGGCCTCATTAAGGTCGAAGATGGCAACTTTCGCGCCTTCGCGCAGAAATGTGGCAGCAATCGCTTTTCCGATTCCGCGGGCTCCTCCTGTGATGATGGCGGTCTTGTCTTTCAATCTCATGTTATCCTCCTGGATGTTTTGGTTTGGTTATGCACAGGTCCGACATTCGTCGGACGGGCAAGGGCGAGCCTTGCCCCTATGGATCATTTATCCTGGATTGTACCTCGAACCTTTCTCCCAGGCTTTTGTCAGCCACATCGTCATTCCCATCCACGCTTCCTTCGCCTTCCTGCCCATCACGATCCCGATATGGCCGGCGTCGATCTCGATGGTTTCGGCAGTGCCTGAAACAGCTTCGTTCAAAGCAAGCGAAGCCTTAGCCGGCACTATGGAATCGCGGGTCGCGATCACGGAAAGCACTGGGGCTTTAATGTCCGACAATTTGATTTTCCTGCCATTCAGGCTGAATTTCCCGGAAATCAGATTGTTTTCCCGGTAAAATTCCCTTATATACTGACGGTAGGCTTCCTTGGGAAAAGGCACATTGTCCGACAGCCAGCGCTCCAGGTGCAGGAATACATCATTTTTCCTGGCATCGTCATTGTTGTCATAGAGCGATCTGGCTTTCTGCAGCGGAGATAGAGGCTGAGCCATCAGAAACCCGGCCTGCAGAAGTTCGGCCGGAATGTATCCTCTGCTATCCACGAGTTTGTCCAGATCCATGTTCCTCGCCAGCAGGGAAAGCGGATCGTCGCCGGAGAAATCATAGGGCGCTGCCAGTGAGATCAGGGCATTGATGCGCTTCTGGTCTGCTGCCGCGTAACAGGCAGCCATGGTGCCTCCCATGCAGTATCCAAGCAAAGCGCAGGACGGCTCGCCGGAATCTCTGAGCACCTGGGTGACTGCCCTTCTGATCCATTTATTGATGTAATGCTCGAAACTGAGATGATCCTGTTCTCTGCCCGGGATTCCCCAGTCCAGAAGATAGACGGAGAATCCAGCCTGTGTCAGGTACTCGATCAGCGAATTACCCTGCATCAGATCCAGGATGTAATATCTGTTAATCAGGGAAGGGACAATTAGAAGGGGGGTAGAGAGTCTGGGGTTTGGGTTGTATTTGAGAAGACGGAAAGTCCCTTCCCTGTAAATTGTCGAATTCGGTGTTTCATAAAGCAGTCCAGTACCGGTGTGTGGGTCATTTCCGGCAGATTTTGTGCAGCAGTCCTTAATTTCAGACAGATTGTCGATCTTCCATTTTGCGATGTGCTCCAGCAGCCCTTTGCCTGCCAGAAAACACTGGTCCAGGTGCGCTTCAAGATTTTTTTCTTTTGGATCCATCTGGTCCTTCTTTCTGGAGGTGTCAGCAGAGGCTGGGAGATCCCGGCCTCCGCTTTCACCTGATTTTTTACTTCTCGTTCTTCTGGGGCGGCTCTGTGGCCTTTTTTGTCATTTCCCATACTTTGTTGAGATTCTCGCGGTAGATGGTGGCGATTTCCTGATTGGTTTTCAGGGCTTCCTGGTAGTTTTTTGTCACGAAGTCGATGTTGCCGGTCAGATAGCTGAAATACTCCTCAAGCATTTTCTTGGCGTTCTTCTGATTGCTCTCTGCTCCGTTCTTCATCAGGTCAAGGGTGAAATCCAGGTTCTTTCTGCTCAGCTCAATGAATTCGTTGTTGAAGAAAAAGTTTTTCATGGTTCCTCCTATGATTTCAGGCTTTCTGCCTGCTGGTTCCTGCGGTCTTGGTGCTCTTCACTGTTTTCGGGGTTCTGTCCGTCTTTTCGATTCTGACTATTTTCTCCTCTATGCTGTCCAGTTTCTCGCAGACATCAGAGATCTTTGTTTCAACATCCTGGAGTTTCTGCATCACTCTGAAGATATCCTCTCTGGAAGGAATTCCAGTCAGTTCATAAAACTTCTCCTGGGTCTCCCTGAAATTTTTGGAAACCGTCAGAGCCGGTTCGTAAGTCTTCAGATAGTTCTTCACAAAGTTCTGGCTCTTAGTCAGTTCGTCCACCCAGGCTGCCGTATTTTTTTCCCAGGTTTCCATCCAGTCTTTCATCATTTCCATTTTTCCTCCGTGCTGCATCGCAGCATTTCATTTTCTCCATTATTATCGGAATTAAATCGTTTGTCAAGAATATTTTATTGCATTGCGACATTTTACCAGATACCGCATCGCAGCATAATCCAAAAAGGCCCGTGGTTAGGGCCTTTGCGTGTCTCAATACAAGGTTAAATTATGCTCCGAAAAATGGATTTGCCTGAAAATTACTTCCAGTTATACATGCTCGCAGAACTGCTCCTTCTCCGGTCGTTTCGTCCTGCAGCCAGCCCCGGCTGCAGGACTTCACTTATCTTCGGTTGCGAATGCCTCGGCCAGCCTCAGCGGGTTGGTGCTTCTAGCAAAGTTTTCGACAACGCCTTTGAACTCCTCCGAAGGAGCCAGTTCCGTGAGCATGATGATTTGGCTTATTTCCGATTCTTATCGCTTCTTCTTCTTTTCCAGCTTGTCCACTTTTTTGGAAAGCTTTTTAAGCATATCCCGCAACTCGTTCACATCGTCGTCATCATCAACGTCATCGGCTGGCAGCGGCTCTGCGGGAGGTTCTGGCTTTTTCTCAGGCTCAGGTTTAGATTTTTTCCCTGTAGTGAAAAATGGATTCTGGTTCATCAGGGAAGCGAAGGGATTGGGGAACGCGCCAGGGTTGAAGTTCAGGAATGACTCGGAAAACTGGTTCAGAAACCTCTGATATTCCTCGCGGTTCCCCTGATAAAGAGAAAGCTGGTTTTCGAAGAAGCTCCCGAAATAGTCTGTCAGCATGGCAGGCGAAGATGAAATCAGGAACTTGAGAAAAAACACCGGCAGCGTGGAAATCTTATCGCTCTCTGTCTCAAGCAGCACCTGGAACAGGATCTGATGCGTGATGTCTTCCCCGCTTTTATGGTCAATCACTTCCACATCATGCCCTGCAGCCACTAGCTTCCGGATCTCCTCCAGCGATACATAGCGCTTTTCCGCCACGCTGTATAACCTGCGGTTTTCGTATTTCTTGATCAGGATTTTTTCAGACATGTGCCTCTCCTATTTTTTCTTCAACAGTTTCTTATCTTCCGCCTTCACTCTTCTCTCAAGTTTTTTTACATCCTCTTCTGGCGGCAACTCTTCGGGTTTGATCCCGCTTTTAGCAAGAAGATCCCGGACATCACTGTTGTTTTTAACGTGTTCATCGGTTATTTGAATTTCACCCTGAAGATTATCTTTTTTGACATTGAATGGGCTATCAAATAGCAGGCATAGCGGCTTAAAACTAAATCATCTACTTCCTTTTCCGCTCCCTTGGGCATCTGGATCGTTTTGTTGACGTCAACAAAATGATCAGACACCGCCTGGTTGGAGGTTTTACAAGCAGTCTTCGCTTTTTCGATTACCTGCTGGAAATTTCTCCATTCAGTGTACTCAAGCAATATCTGAAGTTCACGCGCCAGCCAGTATTCTGTGCCATTCTCTTCATACGCAGCACTTTCAAAGGACTTCATTAATTTTACGATAATATCTTTTTTCATAAATCCGCCTGCCTGTTTTTCCCTATTTTATCACAAGTTAAGCTGCTTACTCGTTTTGAGCAAATTAGATGATTAGTGCACAATGGTTTGCTAACACTAATTGGCTAGACATTCATTTTTTTAAGCATCCAACCTTACATAGCCCCAATACTTATAACTTTCAATGATCTGGGCGATAAACCAAAAAAGAAACGTGCTAAACATTGGAATTACGAAAGAAGAGAAAATTAAGCATTGAAAAAAATAAATCTGCTTTACCCTGAAAACTTGTAATTTCAGCCATAAGCCTTGAATGCCTGCTCCACATGCTGCCAGAAAAAATGGAATAAAGATTATTGAAAATGATGCAAAGCTCACCCAATCAACATCTCCACTCTCGTAAATTTGGAATGCAAAGGGCCATATTACAGAAAGAACAAGTATAAAAAATGAGGATCGAAATAGTAAAAGAGAAAAGGGTTGGCCTGACAGACATGAACTTAATGATTTTAAAGCTCCAAGGATTGTCAAAAATGCTCCAGAAATTAGATACATAATGCCAAAGATTGATCTAGTAATGTCGGGTTGCCAATGATATTGCTTACCAATAAGCCCTAATTTTTTGCATGATAGAATAAGAAGAATCAAGGTTGCTCCCGCATTGTTGGAATAATTATTTTGCTAAACGAAAAATATGTTCTTCGCTGACAATTTCGGAAGCGTATAACAGAACTGCCTGGATGTCTTCCTTTTCAAGCTCAGGATAATCATCGAGCAACTCTTCTGCTTTAACTCCGGATGCCAGAGCTTTGAGAATCTGATCTACTGTGATTCTAAGTCCCCGGATAATGGGTTTTCCAACCATTACCTTTGGATCCACCGTGATCCTGGCTAAAAGATCGGCATTGTTCATTCTTGACCTTCTTATGTTTTAATAAATCATACAACGATTCCGGCAAATTTTCCATGTTAAACGCTCCATTCATGTGGGGTGGCCGGTGGTAACTTTTTGTCATCTGAGCTACTGCGAAGAAGAGAAAAAGTTGCCGCAGGACAGGACCCGCCACAAATCAAAGCCATCGTAAAGCATCTGGCTGCACACCACAAATTTGCTCAGGCTGAAAAGCAATTACTTTCATAGGTCAGTAAATCAGGCAATTGACAGGAATGATCGTTCTGATTACTCGCTCAGCGCTTCTTTTACATAGCCTTTGACTGTGTCGTGGAAAGAGATATTGAGATGATTGAGATAAAGAACTTTCTTCATGATCAGGGGCGCGCCGCGGCGGCAGATGCCGTCAGTGTATTCGCCGCTCTGCTGATAGACCACTCCGTCTGACGGGATCAGTTCTCCGAGCGGCATGTTCTGGCTGCAGTATTCCATGTCAGGGTCGAACAGATTGTTGGTGCCGCAAAGCACTGTGATCTTGACGCTCGGATCTGCTCCGGTTTTGTTGAGCTTTTGGACCAGGTTGCCTCCGGCTATGATCGCCTTGTCGATCCCGTCTGAGCTCAGGAAAGCGCTGGTGCCGCCGAAATATAAGGCATTCATGGTCAGATTCATGTCAGTGGTGGCTGAAGCCGGGGTAAATGGGATCGGATCTTCATCATTGAAAAAGTTATGCAGCACCTGCAGCTGGCCTGTGAACATCCTGTTGTATGTCCTGAAATCCAGGTTCTGCATCATGTAAACCATGGATTTTGGAGCTAGAGGAGCTGCAGAGCCTGTTTCAACCACACTCAGGTTATACATATAATACCTGAACATCATGTCTGTACCCTTGAACGGGCAGGCCAGAGCTATGTAGCGGCCGACATCGCCGCGGAATGGAGTCAGCCACTGATAGCCTGCGCACTGTTTCCCGATGCTCGAGAGATAGCAGAATACCGGAAACCCGCCTTTACTGTGAGAGATCAGGTCCACCTTGAAACTGGAGTCGCTTTCCCTGTTCAGGACTTTCCTGATTCTCTGGATGGCGTCAGCGAGCACTTCTGCCTGATAAAGGTTGTCGCCGTGAGGATGGGCAAAAGTAATGGCAAACACCTGGAACCCTTCGCCTGATAAATACTGCATCAGGCCCGGATATTTGATGGTATCTTCAGGCCCCAGCTCGTTTGAGCAGGGATGCACCCAGGCCCGGTAGGCGTTGTCGCCTGCGCCGTGCACTAAAAGGATCGGGTTGCGTCCTGAATCATTGTTCCAGCCCGGCGCAAAATGCAGGGCAAAAGTTCCGGAGCTTGGTGTTTCATCTTCGAAAACTTTTAAAAGCACTTTATGAGTGAGATGGGACTTTTCGTGGAATGCCTCGACTTTAAAATTGGAAGATTTGTCCTGCAGGCACTCGATCCTTTCCCAGGGCAGTACATCATGGCCGTCCAGGGTCCTGACAGGAGTAATGCTGAATCGTCCTGAGCCGGAAACACTGATTGAAACAATCAGCAGAGCCAGGACAATAAAATTGAACGGACGGAATGCGTGCTTCATTAATATCCAGTTATTTTGATCGGTCCCCAAACTTGAAATTCAGTATACCCGGAAACAGTAATTTTGTCCAGAAAAATCACTTTCAGGATGTCAATGACGGCATCTGCATTCTTAATCAATCAGCGGAACATCTGTATTGGTGGATCCGTATTTTTCCGATAGGTCAGGCATGATTTTTCAGACAGCATTCTGTATTTTTCTGGTTGCAGCTTTCACAGCTTGCGCCGCAGATCAGCCCCAGCGCTATTTCTGGCTTGATTCATTTGAACTGAAGGACACGATTCCCAAAAGGCTTCAGACTCCGCCTGGGTTCAACCGTGTCCAGTCACCGGAAAACTCTTTTGCCGACTGGCTGCGCAATCTGCCCCTGAAGCCGGGAAAATCTCAAGTCATGATCCGGCACAATCAGATCAAGACGATTCAGGAGTCCCATTGGGCAGCTGTCGATATAGATCAGGGCTGGCGCAATGGCCAGCAAGGCATGGGCGCTATTTTCAGACTCTGGTCAGAATACCTGTTTTTTCAGAAACGCTATCAGGAAATCAGCTACATCGCTGAAAACAATTGCCGGATGAGTTATTTCTGGTGGTGCTATGGATACAGGCCTGACCTGAGATATGAGAATCGCTATTATTCAGACAAATTCTGGATCAAAAACTATGATCACAAAAGTCTGGTTTCTTTTTTCCCTGAATATCTGAAAAATCAGTCAGCAGTTTTCAATTTAAAAAAATACAGGGGGATTCAGGGTTTCGAAGAACTGAAGATCGGAGACATCTTTTCCACAGGCAAGTTCAGGGAGCGCTCATTGATAGTTGTAGATGAGGCTGAGAATCCCTATACTGGAGCCAGGATTTTTCTGCTGGCACAAGGTGGGGATCCGAATCAGGATCTGCAGATTCTTGTCAATCCGGTGGATCATGAGTATTCGCCCTGGTATAAGATAAATCGGGAAACAAAAAAAATAGAAACTCCTGAGCATACTTATTATGTAGGGGATGTAATGAGGATCTGGGGTGACAAGGACTATCTCTTTTACCCGGAAGTCTGGATCGATGAATACATAGATCCTATTTCAAGATAATCCCACTTTTAGAGCTTCTTACAATTACTGTTGTTAGAAGCTCTTGTCCTGCTGCGGAAGCAGCAGGGCGCTGAGCTAAAAAAGGGGTGCTGTCCGCACCCCTGATAACGCCGTTTGAATTCAATATTGTTTAGAAGAGTTGTAAGTCCCGAGCGCAGCGAGGGACTTATTACAGCTGCTAAATTTCCTCATCAATAATCGGGATTATGTCCGGGCCGGTCACTGTGTAGCGGGTTTCACCGCGCCGAAGTTCCAGGCTGCACCGTCCGTCGCTGTCTGGCCGCAGAACGCGGGAATTATTGAGGTTGTCATCGTAGACTGTGATCAGGCAATCCTCTGAGCCTTCACCCACTATGCTGAACCTGACCCTGCTGCCCACTATTTCCTTCTGCACTCTGACAGCCCTGGAATTTACGGTTCTCAACTGGACAGTGCCGTCACCGAAATAATGGATCTGTTCATTGAGCTGATTGCCGTCTGAACTGTCGTCAGTGCCGTTCTCTTCCATGCACTTTAAAACCCCGTAAAGATTCTGTACAGATGCTATAGCATGAAGCTTTTTGCAGGTTTCTTCGCAGACAATCTGTTTCTGCCAGACGCAGGGCGGGACCCAGGACATGTTGGTGGAGGCCGCGGCTATGCCTATGCATCCTGCGGGATTATTCCTGTTTCCTGACCTGAGCCAGGCTTCGGCAAAGCAGGTCTGCCCGACAAAAGCGCCATTCACGCAGGCTACGGACCAGATCACAGGCAGCTTCATGCCGTTCTTGAGCTGGCCGCAATCAGAAACGTTGAAATCGCTGGTCACCCAGCAATCGTCTCCGCCATGGCCGATATAGTTGATGATGCTGACTCCGCTGTTTACAGCATCGAAAATGACGCTCTTGTCGCTGGAAATGGTTTCACCTGTGTCTCGCGATTTGGCCATATAAGGAGGATGATTCCATTGCCAGGGATTCACATCAGGGTAATCGTAGGGAGGAGGATAATCATTGCCGCCGCCATCATTGCTTCCGCCTGAATCGTAACATTTCCAGATCTTTGTGAATCCGAGTTTCTCGGTAAGGTCCTTGTTGAGCAGATCAACCCGCTCGTAATCAGTGGGGCTTCCCTCTGCGGAGGCGATCGCCAGAGCCTGCCTGTACCAGGCTCCGTCTGAACCCTGGGACGGAAACTGCTCGTAATTGATCGATTTCATCACAATGTACTCTACCTGTTCAGCTGATTCAGCTGAAATTCTGGAGATGAAAGCATCTGGAACATTGTCATTTCCCGCAAGCTTTACATAGCAGGGGTCTGAATTGGCGTTTTCATTTTTACCCTTGAGAGTTGGAATCTGCTCAGCATCTCCGACCAGAATTACAAAACAAAGTTTGCCTTCATCATAGCGCTTCTGCAGATATGCCTTGATTTCTTCTGCGGTCTTTCCTGCTTCAGACAGTTTCACGAGGTCAACATTGTAACCCTGCTTGGTTTTCCATTCTTTAAGAGGAGCCGCTGCCTGCATGAAATCGTCAGCAGCGATGATCAACAGATTTTTTTTCACCTCCGGAGCATTCAGCGCCTTGGAGACAGTTGCGTTGTAATTGATGAAAAGATTCTGATATAGCCTGCCGAAATCTGTGGAAGTCACTGCCGAGATCGCTCTGGATTTCGTTGCTCCTACTGGAATCACGCTGACTGTGAGATCAGTATAAACCCTCAGCAGTTTCTTCTCGTGATTATACTGAAACGGCACCACGCATAAGCGGACGCCATTGATGTCTCTCATCCGGAAAGGTTCCGAGACAGTTACCAGCTGATCATCAGCAGGAAACCAGCCCTTTGTTTTATAAGCCTCCCCGAATTCATAGGCCACGCTCGCCGGATTTACATTTCTCATGATCCTGCCTTTAGACGGAGCCAATGCTGAGACAGGCCTTTCGATGTAATTTTTCGAGGTGATCACTGCCTGGGCTCTCTCGCAATCAGGTATCGCCACAAACGAAGTGATCTTTCTAAGTTCAGGTAAACCCTTCTGGTCAAACAGCGAGGATTCAGGCATCCAGATTGTGGAATATTCACACCCGTTGATCTGGACCTGGCCGAGGTAGAAACAAGGTACAGTGAATTTGATCGCAATCGCTGCCTGTGATTCACCAACCAGGGTTTTAACAGGTGAGATTCCATTCTTAGCAATAGAAATCCACTCGCCCGCATAAATTTGAAATGATAAAAAACAGATAACTAAAAAGACACACGCCCTACTCATGCTCTTCCTCCTGAAACTCTTTTCTATATTTTTTTCATGCGGTGAATCACCGCTGGATACCATGAGCCCCCCCTGCACTCATAGCTGGAAGTAGTTTATTATGTCTCCTGCGTCAAGTGCAATCATCAAAACATACGACCAGCTGACCAAGGTTAAAGACTGAAGGTGAAAGCCTTGGAAAACACGCTTCATCCTTTCAGATTCGACTTTTAGCCTTTAGTCTTCCCTTGGTCAGTGGTCAGCAAAACATTTTATTGACATTTAAGTACTTTATTACTAATATAAAAATAATAAAAAACGCTCCAGGAGGTATTCATGTTCTGTTATCAGTGTGAGCAAACCGCCAAAGGTACGGGCTGTACTCAGTCAGGAGTCTGCGGGAAAGATCATCAAACCGCTTCATTACAGGACCTGCTTGTTTACGCCTGCCGCGGGATTTCAGCCTATGCCACCCGGGCCAGGATTTTCGGCATTAAAGATCGCGAAATTGACGTTTTTATCACAGAAGCCCTGTTCACAACAGTCACGAATGTGAATTTTGATCCTCAGCGGATGGCAGAGCTCCTGAAAAAAGCCTCAGGTTTAAAATCCAAAGCCATGCATTTATACCAAAGTGCGGCTGCCTTGAATAATAAATCCGTAGAAAAACTCACCGGTGCCGCAGAATGGCAGCCTGCCTCTGATTTAGCCGGATTGATCAAACAGGGGGAGAATGCCACCCTGGAAGCGGACATAAAAAAACATGGCGATGTAATTGCCGGCCTGATCCACATGGTTCTTTATGGCCTGAAGGGAATGGCAGCTTATGCGGATCATGCCCATGTGTTGAACCAGGACGATGACAGTGTCTATGCCTTTTTTCATACAACCCTCGATTTTCTGAACAGGGACAAGTTTACAGTTGATGAACTGGTAGGCCTGGCAATGAAAGTTGGGGAGACCAATATCAGGGTGATGGAGCTGCTGGACACGGCCAATACCAGCACTTACGGGCATCCGGTTCCAACCAGAGTCCGCATCACTCCCAGAAAAGGGAAGGCCATCGTTGTTTCAGGTCATGACCTGAAAGATCTGGAAGAACTTCTGAAACAGACCCTGGGAAAAGGCATCAACATTTATACTCATGGCGAGATGCTGCCTACGCATGGATATCCCGGATTTAAAAAATATCCGCATTTCATCGGCAACTATGGCAGTGCCTGGCAGAATCAGCAGAAAGAATTCGACCAATTCCCGGGCGCGATTCTGATGACCACCAACTGCATCCAGAAGCCGAAAGATTCCTATAAGAACAGGATTTTCACTTCCGGCCTGGTGGCCTACCCCGGCGTCCGTCACATTTCAGACCGCAACTTTTCTCCTGCGATCGAAGCCGCACTGGCAGCCGAAGGTTTCAAGGCCGACGAGCCGGAAAAGACAATAACCGTCGGTTTTGGCCGAAATGCGGTCCTGGGTGTCGCACCAGCTGTGATTGATGCCGTGAAAAATGGAAAGATCAGGCATTTTTTTCTCGTGGGCGGCTGCGACGGCGCCAAGCCCGGCCGCAATTATTACACTGAATTCGCTCAGAAAGTGCCTAAAGATTGCGTGATCCTGACCCTGGCCTGTGGCAAGTATCGCTTCAACAAGCTGGAATTCGGGGACATCGGAGGCATACCGAGGCTGCTCGATGTCGGGCAGTGCAATGACGCATATTCTGCAGTCAAAATTGCCCTGGCCCTGGCTGACGCTTTCAAGACTGACGTGAACAGCCTGCCGCTTTCGCTGGTGCTTTCCTGGTATGAGCAGAAGGCTGTAGTGATCCTCCTGTCTCTTTTGCATCTCGGCATCCGCAGCATGCGCCTCGGGCCGACAGTTCCGGCTTTCGTAAAACCAGCAGTACTGAAAGTTCTGAACGAAAAATTCAATCTGATGACTATCACGACACCTGAAGAGGATCTGAAAGCAATCCTGAAAACTGATGCAATCAACCAGGAAGCAACGGCATAATTTTTTAAAAAATAAAACAGTGAAAAAAGAGGCCCAATAGGCCTCTTTTGCTTAACGACGGGAATTCATGCGTTCAAGACTCAACAGCCCCTGCGTTAAGGGCCGACTACCAGGCGTACCCCGTTGTAAAAGCCGGCTCCCTGATCTGGAGAGTGGCCTCGAGTTGCGGACCGGCTGTATGTGCTGTATGAGTCATAACCACTACCCCGATAAACATATTCTGAGCCTGAAGACGGCCCTGCCGGGTCATCTTCTTCCTCGTCTGAATACGGCCCGTACAAGTCGCTGCACCATTCCCAGACATTACCCGGCATGTCATGAAGCCCCCAGGCATTAGGCTGCAACAGGCCCACAGCATGAGACTCGCCGCCGCTGTTGGCTTCATACCACATGCAGTTCACATCAGCAGTATCCCCCCAATAATAAGCTGTCTGTGTACCTGCGCGGCAGGCGTATTCCCATTCCGCCTCAGTGGGCAATCTGAATGTACCAATACCCCTGCGATTCAGCATTTCAATGAAGTACTGGCAGAAACTAAAGGACACCACCTCGACCGGTCTGACGCCGGAATTCGGATAACCGGCTCCCTGGCAGTGGCTTGGGTTGTCCATGGGGACCACTTCCTGCCACTGGTCCTGAGTCACTTCATATTTACCCAGCCAGAATCCTTTACTGATGTTCACGGTATGCCGCGGACCTTCGTCCGAATGCCGGCCCAGCTCAGTATCCGGGCTGCCCATCACAAAGCTGCCCGCAGGTACCCAGACGAAATCCATTGACAGCACACCAGTCAGATTCACACTCATCGTCTCCCCGGTTGAAGGTATGTTCCGGACGGTAATTCTCAGATCCGTACTCACTGTCGAGCCGCCTTCCGTGTAGCTCGCTGTCAGGACGACGCTTCCGGTATCAGCCGGAGCTGTATAGACATTGTGCTCGATCGTACCGCAGCCTGAACTTTTGCTCCAGACTTCGCCGGTAGCGGTGGATTGCGCTGTGTTCAGATAATGCGCTGTCACTGTGATTTTTCCCAGATCATATGAGTCGCCGGAGTTCAGTGTGATTACACCGGGACAGAGGCTGATGCTGGAAACTGTCCTTATTTCCGGGGTCACCTGCTTCCATCTGGCTTCGCGATTCACTGCCAGCCGCAGCCCGTTGTACCAGTACCAGTCGATGATGTCGTCGTAGAAACGCTTCGCAGAGCGGCAATAATTGACCGGAGTGCAGAACGACCCTCCCCTCAGGGCATGGTAGAAATCAGGCGCTGCTCCGGGTGGATCGTCTGCCGGAGAGATGCAGTAATAATCCTGATTATACCAGTCCTGGCACAGCTCATCGATGCCACCGATCATGTCATACAGGCCCCAGGCATTGGGGAGTTTCATTCCCACCTCATGGAAGGTGCCCCCGCTGTTCCCTTGATACCAGAAGTATGCATCCTCGATCGTGCTGCCCCAGTAATATGTCGTAGTGGTACCTGCCCTGCAGGCGTATTCCCATTCCGCTTCTGTCGGCAGCCGGAATGTGCCGGTTCCCCTGCCGTTCAGAGCTGCAGCGAAAGACTGGCAATCATCCCAGGTAATGCCTTCAAGAGGGTAAAAATCCGAGTCTGGGTAATCAGCCCCTTGGGCATTGCTGGGATTGCTTCCTGTCACTGCCCTCCATTGATACTGTGCCACTTCATATTTTCCAAGATAAAAGCCTTTTGTGATGTTCACGGTATGCTGCGGGCCTTCGTCAGGTTCCCTGTCCGGTTCATCAGGCGGACTGCCCATCGTAAAACTGCCGGCAGGGATCCAGACGAAGTCCATAGTCACTTCTCCGGTCAGGGGCAGGGTAATGCATTCTCCTGTGACAGGGATGGCCCACACTGTAATTCTCAACTCAGCAGTTTCAGTCACCCCTCCTTCAGTGTATCTCGCGTTCAGGACCACAATGCCGGCATCAGTTGAAGCGGTATAGACGTTGTTTTGAATCGTACCTCCGCCTGAGGACAGACTCCAGATTTCCCCGTAGACTTCTGCGCTGCTGCCGTCCGAATATGCTGCAAATGTCCTGATCAGAGACAGATCAAACGCCTGCCCGGCATCCAGGTTGATCACTGCCGGATCAAGCTTCAGTGAATTCATTGTCACTATTGAATCTGCTTCAGCCACCAGCCTCAATCCGAGATGCATGGTCATATGATAATCAGGATTGAAATAGACGCGGGAAGCTGATCTGCAGTACTGGGAGAAACTGAGCCACGAGCCTCCCCGCAGGACATGGGCAGGGCCGGATTCCGATCCGGCAGGGTCGACTGCAGGAGAAGCTGTATAATCTCCATACCAGTCGTTGCACCATTCCCAGACATTTCCGCTCATGTCATACAGACCCCAGGGATTAGGGAGTTTCTGACCCACGTCATGTGTATGTCCACTGCTCATGCCGAAATACCACATGTGATTTCCATCAATGTAGTCTCCCCAGTAATATGGCGTCACAGTCCCAGCCCGGCAGGCATATTCCCACTCTGCTTCATAGGGAAGCCGGAAAGTGGCTTTGCCCTTATCATTCAGCAGTTTGATGAAATCCTGGCAGTCTGCCCAGGAAACCTGCTCCACCGGATAATTGGGATTACCGGAAAAATGGCTTGGATTGCTGCCAGTCACTGCCTGCCACTGAGCCTGGGTAACCTCGTATTTTCCAAGATAAAAATCCTTTGTGATGCTTACTGTGTGCTGCACTTCATCGGTATCCCGAAGTGGCTCATTCTCAGGGCTGCCCATGGTAAGGCTGCCGGACGGGATCCTGACAAACTCCATGCTCACCTCTCCGGTCAGTGAAACAGTAATGCATTCCCCGGTGTTATGCAGGTCCTTTACTGTCACTAAAAGCTCAGCAGTCCTGGTCACTGTGCCTTCCGTGTAACTTGCAGTCAGAATCACACTGCCTGTATCCAGTGGAACTGAATATAATTTGCCTTCAATTGTTCCGCCGCCTGAGGTCAGACTCCAGATTTCACTATTGACCTCCGTGCTGCTGCCAACCGTATACTCTGCCAAGACTCTGATGTAGGAAAGATCATATTTATAGCCTTTATCCAGAAGAATTACTGACGGCTGGAGTGCAAGAGAAGCCAGATCTCCATTTTTCACTTTAAACATGCCCGATTCTCCAGCCAGGCCGACTTTCAATCCATCGTCAGGGACTATTTTAATCCTGACTCTGGTGTGATTCCCTGTGATGTCTGATCTGGAACTCCAGGTAACAGCTCCGATACCTGGAGTGATTCCGGTAAGTGTCCCGCTGATATTCGCTGATCTGGTGTAGCTGTAACCATCATCAAGAGAGTAAAAGACCTGCACGCTGCAGGTATCATTGTCCGGGTCAAACAAAGTGTAGAAAAAAGTGATTTCACCAGAATCACCAAGAACTTCCACGCTCGTAATAAAAGGGGTGTTATTGTCACCGGATAAAGCTGAGTATCCTGAATCGCAAGCGCTGAGTTGACTTGCCTCGCCAGTATTGTTTACCGACATGACCTTGTAGTAATACAAAACCCCGGCCGACACTCCTGAATCTTCATAGGCAGTTTCAGCTATTTGAGACGAAACGGCCGAATATGCACCTGTAATCGAATCAGCACGGAAAACCTGATAACAAGCTGCATCAACGACAGTGCCCCAGGTCACTCTCACTCTGTCAGTGAAGGAAGCATCGCTGGCAGATATCCAGTGCGGTGGATTCAGAGAGGCGATGGCAGGAACATACTGCAGCAGGCCTTCGTTCTTTAGATATATCCAGTAGCCCATGTTCGGGGTTAATTCCCTCAGTGTGCTGAAGTTTAGAGCACTGTTGTTCATAAAAGTGCGGAATCCTTCCATTCCGGCATCAGGCGGAAACCGATAGAATCCCATGATGTACTCCACTTCTCCACTGATGGCTGTATCGCCAAAGATGGAAGCAATAGAAGTGTTCAGCTGATTCTGAGCTGTCGGCAGGATGTGTGAGGACTCCAGCCAGTAACCGGCCAGATTCCACCCCTGGCCAAGCGAAATCGAATGGTTACCAGGCATTCTGTTACCGCTCACCTCCAGCGTATCGTCACCGGTCATGTAAACCCAGTAGCCATGATCAGGATCAAGAGCTGTCAAAGTGCTGAAGGATTTCACTTCCGGCAGATTCAGATAGGTTCTGAATCCTTCGCTTCCTTTGTCTGGAGGATTGCGGAAAAAACCCAAAATGTATCTCATATTGTCAATGCCGGAAAAAATAGTTTCGATTGAATCAGAATCCGGAATCAATCCCAGGCTCACCAGATTCCAGCCTGATTTCAAAGATATCCGCCTGGCAGTTCCTCTGGCAGAAAGACTCAAGGTCTGTGTTGCATGATTAGTGAAACTGAGACTGGCTGCAGCATGCGCTCCATTAATAAACAGATTCAATTTTTCACCGGCCAGGTATCCTTCGTCTATCGAAACAGTCGCGGGATCATCTCCATAAATCGTCATTGCACCATATTCTCCCGATTGTTCAACGACTGACTGTCCGCAGATATCACCATCTCTGGCTGTAATAAGGTCACCAGGGATTACGGCTTCCAGCGTGCCGTCCCCGTCATGATCCACTTCTGCAGTACCGGAAATACACATACTGAGATTCGACAGACTGATTTCAGGAATCGGGGATAATTTGATCTCAATGCCGTCCAGCTTTTTATCTGTTGCTTTGATCTGCATCGTTCCAGGAAAATACCCTCCTTTATATGCAGTCAGTGCATAAGCAGCCGGGGAAATACCGTTAAAAGTAAAATTCCCGCTGGTATCAGCTGTCGTTTCCCTGATGATTGAACTCGCTTTCCAGAGCGTGATTCTTGCTCCGGAAATGCCGCAGGATCCTGAAACAGACACATCAGCAGTCGCGGAAGTTAGCATCCCAACAAGAATTAATGCATCTATAACTTTAGCCGCCGCATTCATGCTTTGCCTCCAGTTTGCATTGCTTGACTACTCTTATTCATTGGCGGCACTTGTCTTAAGACAAGATGCTCATTGTACGGAGTCTTTTCGAAAATGATATCATGAAAATTATTACCCGCCAGCACGAATGGAGAAAATAATGTTCAAAATCCCAATCCACGGCAATGAGAAACTCCAGAAAATCTACGATATCGCAGCTGCAGACATTGAGCTTCAGACTTACTGGGAAGCCGCAAATGTGGTAGCCATAGACCGGCTGCACCTGAATGACCATGGCAGAGTACATGTCACCATAGTCACAAACATCGCCATGAAGCTGCTGAGAATGCTGCACGAAAACGGCGTCCAGACCAGTATTGAGAAAGACCATGGTCTGACTTATCAGGACTCAGAGGTTGTGCTGTTTCTCGCCTGCATTCTCCATGATATCGGGCACATCGTCCATAGAGATCATCATTCCTTCTTCGGAGCTGCGATGGCTCCGATGTTTCTGGAACGCATGATCACAGGACTTTATCCGCCTGAACATAAAGCCAGGATCATCGCAGACGTCTGTCACGCGATTTTCACACACCGCGAAGAGGCAGTTCCTCTGACCATTGAAGCCGGCGCGCTGCGGGTTGCCGACGCTCTGGACATGAAACGCGGCAGAGCCAGAATCTCCTTCTCTGAGATCGGTTCCACCTCTATCCACACGGTTTCCGCATACGCCATCAAGGAAGTTTCCATCGAAAAAGGCGACGAAAAACCGATCAAGATCAAGATCCTGATGGCCAATTCTTCAGGCATTTTCCAGATCGACAGTTTGTTGAAGCATAAGCTCAAGAACAGCGGCATCGAACAATGGGTAGAAGTTTACGCCTTCATTGAAGGCGAAGTGGAAGAAAAGATCATCAACATTGTCAGGTATTAAAATGCGGGGCTAAAACCGATATCCTACGCTGAACTTTGAACTCTCAAAAAAGTTCGTTCTGAGTACATCCCCGATATCTTCAGGTCTGACTTCCACCTTTTTTCCAAGGCGGTGGTTGATTTCCTTGATTCTTTTCATAATGGACATAGCATGCCTCCTGATAATAAGATTAATATCGGAATTATCTCCAAAAATCTTAGATAATTTGATGTCCCTTTCTCTATGATTGCAAACCACCTGCGGGTAAAATAAACTGTGCAGATGGGTAAAAGCGGTCCGAGTTTTTTCAGAAGATTATTACCTTATTTCGCCATGCAGAAAAAAAGGCTCCTGATTTCACTGTTCACTGTCACCATCATTACTGGAGTTCATTTGATCAGACCCTTCATTTTGCGCTGGATCATCGATAAATACATTCCTGCCGGAGATATCCATGGCGCGGTTGTCTGCGGGCTCTTTTTCATCCTCTGCCTCGCTGTCGGAGCCGGAATGAGCTATCTGCAGGTTGTAGTGCTGGCGCGGGCCGGGGCCGAGATCATCCGCACTCTCAAGCACAGAGTGTTCACGCATGTCGTCTCCCAGGGCATGCGCTTTTTCGATAAGAACCAGACCGGCAAACTCCTCTCGCGCACAGAATCCGACGTGGACAAGCTGGAAGCCCTGTTCACCAATATGACGGGCATGCTGATCTCCACGGGATTCATGCTGTTTGGAATTGTCGGAGTGATTTTCTGGGAACAGCCTGTACTCGGCATCTGGATTCTGTTCCTCGCACCAGTTCTGATCGTTCTCTTTTATATCTACCTGTCCTACATGGTGAAGCTTTTCACCAGAGTCAGGGAAAAGAACGCTGAACTTACCGGTTACATCGCGGAATATGTGCAGGGCGTGCCGCTTCTTCAGCTTTACTCGAAAAAAGATGTGGCAGGCAGACTGCTCATGGATAAACAGAAGGACAAATATGATCTGGAAGTCAAATCCCAGTTTCTGGAATACGGGATTTTCTGGGCCTGCTTCGACATGATCTCAGAAGTACTGGTGCTGATCGGGCTGTTCGCATACAGCCTGAAGAGAATATACGCCGGGCAGATGAGCGTGGGCACAATGGTCATGTATCTGGAACTGATGCGGCAGTTCTTCGGTCCGCTCAGGGGCCTGATGCACACCTTGTCCCAGCTCCAGAGCAGCGTGGCCGCAGGCAGAAGGCTTTTCGACCTGCTGGACAATCCGCCGGACGTGATCGATGATCTTACATGCGGCGATAAAATCAAGCTCACCGACCGCATCGACTTTCAGAACGTCACCTTCGCCTATGACAAGGAAGCAGTGCTGAAAAACGTAAATTTTTCAGTCAAAAAAGGTGAACACATCGCGATTGTAGGGGCATCTGGTTCAGGCAAGACTACCTGCATCAACCTGCTGCTGCGCTTCTACGACAGTCAAAGCGGCACCATCACCATCGACGGGCAGGATCACAGAAAATTCCAACTCTGCGAGCTCAGGCGTGACATCAGCCTCGTATTGCAGGAGATCTACCTCTTCCCAGGCACGATCATGGAAAACCTCAGATTTTTCGATCAGTCACTGCCTGAAGAACGTGTGATTGATGCTGCCAAGCTTCTCGGAGCTCATGAATTCATCATGAAAAAGCCGGACGGCTATAAGACATATCTTTCTGAGCGCGGCGGAAATCTTTCCCAGGGAGAGCGCCAGCTTTTGTCTTTCACCAGAGCCCTTGTCAAGGACCCTGACATCTTGATTCTGGATGAAGCCACTTCGTCTGTGGACGTGATCACAGAGCATTTCCTCCAGGAGTCGCTCAAAAAACTCATGGAAGGCCGCACAGCCATAATCATTGCCCATCGGCTTTCCACAGTGAAGAGCGCTGACAAGATCCTGGTGTTCGAAAACGGCGGGATTGTGGAATCAGGCAGGCATGACGAACTGATGGGAAAAGACGGCGTATACCGCAGACTCTCCCTGATCCAGGCTGTGGAGGGTCAATGATCGACAAGGTCAGAAGCCTCAAAAAACCCAAGCTCTATTACTTGAAATGGGTCTGGAACAATTACAAACCCAGGCTGCCCATGGTACTCCTGCTCGTGCTGATGACAGTGCTTTCCACCACAGTCAGCGTACTTTATCCGATTGTCTATAAGTACATCCTGGACGGCCTGGTCGGCAACCTGAAACTATTCGAACAGGGAAAATTGAGCATGGACGCGGTGATGGCTGACAGGCTGCGGGTGATCAAACTTTTACTGTGCTTGGGCGTAGGGCTGATGATCTCGAATTTCTATCCCTTCCTGCGTGGCCGGATGAATCTGGTATTCGAGATGGCTTTCCGCGAAAAATTCTTCGCAGAGATCCTGCAGAAGAACTACCGCTTCTTCCTGCGCTACAGGACAGGCGATATCGTGACGCGTCTCACTGAAGACCTGCGCTCGCATCAGCCGGGCATTGCCTGGTTCATCTGCTCCGGGATTTTCCGCGGCTTCAATTCAGCCTGCATCATCCTGTTCTGCCTGATCAGCATGATGACACTTTCGGTCAAGCTGGCCCTGCTTTCGATAGTCCCGATCCCCTTCATGTTCCTGTTCTTCATCAAACTCGAAACAGTGATCGAGTCCAGGTATAAAAAATACCAGGAATGCATGTCTGAAACTAATGACTTTCTGGAGTCTGCCTATGCGGGCATCAAGATCGTCAAGTCATTCAATGCAGAGGCCTCGCAGGCGGATTATTTCGCCGGTATACTCGGACGGCGGATGGACCTGCAGATGAAGCTGATCAGGATCAACGGTTTATTCATGGTCTATTTCGAGTTCATGAATTATCTGGGCCAGGTGATGGTGCTCCTGTTCGGCGGCATGATGGTGATCAGAGGCGAGATCAGCGTAGGCACCTATTACGCTTTTTACAGCTATCTGGGGATGATTGTCTGGCCCCTCCTCGACATACCGACGCTCTTCGTAACTGCAGCCCAGTCTTTTGTGGCAATCGACAGACTGGACGACATGGAGGAGTTTGAAGCAGACCACCCAGATTATCTTTGCGGTGAACGCAAGATCGACCGGATTGAATCCCTGGAATTCAGGAATGTTGGATTCGCTTATCCTGCAAAGCTTGAGAGTTCAGATCCGAAGAAAAAAGGGTTCGGGCTGAAATCAGTCAGCTTTGAGGTGAAAAAGGGTGAAAAAGTTGCGATAGTGGGAAAAATAGGCTCGGGCAAGACTACGGTACTGAATCTATTCTGCGGATTTCTGAATCCTGACTCAGGTGAAATTTTAATCAACGGAATCCCTGTATCAGCCCTGGAAAAAGAAAATTTCCGCTCCCTGCTCGGATACGTGCAGCAGGAGCCGAACATCTTTTCGGAAAGCATCAGAACAAACATCGATTTCTGGAGGAACAAGACAGAGCAGGAAATCAAAGGCTGCGCGGGAATTGCCCAGTTCCATGAAGAAGTGGAGAAATTTCCAGGAAAATATGACGAACTGATCGGGCAGCGCGGCACAACTCTGTCAGGAGGCCAGCGGCAGCGCCTGTCCATAGCCAGGGCTCTGGCCGGGAAGCCGCAGCTTTTCCTGATGGACGACGTCACCTCGAGCCTGGACGCGGAGAACGAGCAGCAGTTCTGGCGCAGCATGAGCCAGGAATTTCCAGAGATCACTTCGCTGATCGTCACGCACAGGCTTTCCACAGCCCAGCGCGCAGACAGGATCGTGGTGCTCACTGACGGCGCAGTGGAAGCGATCGGCAATCACGCCGAACTGATCGAGAAAAGCGCGACTTACAGGGAACTGATCAGCAAGTAGCTGCAGTCTCGAAGTAAAACACTCTGTTGTCCCGCCTGGCTTGCAGGGCATTTTTCACTCTTTCCCATAGGGTCGGGGAAAGCAAGGATTTTGATTCATCCAATGTCATGAACCTGGACTCGATTAATTCTTCGCTGCCCAGATGAAGATTTGAGATCTGTTTACGATTGAGAAATCCTCCATTAAATATGAACATCAGCGATTCGGTGCGGATGGAGTCTCCTATCGAATACTGGAGACAGAGCAAGGGCAGGTTTGCGGGGTCAAGTACTAAATCTAATTCTTCTTTCACTTCCCTGACGCATGCCTGGATGGGTGATTCGTCTTTTTCCACCACTCCACCTGGAATCTCCCAGGTTTTTTTATAATTCGGCCTCAGAATCAGGAAGCGCTCCGCTGCATCGAAAAACAGGGCACCTGAGGCCATCCGTTTGGCAGGGAGCTGCCTGTAATAAATGTAATCGTCCATTTTCTTCATAGTCCCAAAATAAACAACCTGCAGAGTATAAGTCAAACTTGCCTATCCTATAATCCAGTTCTCCAGCCTGTCCATCTCACACTATAAAAAAGTATTGGATTTTATTTTTCTCTTCTGTAAAATGTTAAAGCTTCAAAAATACTGGGGCAAAGTAAGTCTAGAATGATTTGCTTAACTATAATTCAGGGGGAAAGCGTGAGTAAAACATGGGGAAACTTAATTTTGATCCTGGGCTTCATTGCAGTTTTTCTGGCAGCCACAGGCTGCTTCAGAACCCACAACATTGGTCCTGGTGTGAATATGCCC